>CAISDV010000026.1 GCA_903884185.1 uncultured Chitinophagaceae bacterium
ATCATGACATTTGTATATGGCGCTCATGCACCGGGCAAGATGAATTAGGACTAATCTACTCTGCAGGCATATATTTATACAGGCGATTGCCATAAATGGATGATGACACCAAAAGGTTCTTCGTTTTTATATGTCAACAGAAGATTGCAGCATTTATTTGATCCTTTATCTATCAGTTGGGGATATGAAGCCGAGCATCCCTCCCATTCACAGTTTTTAGATTATCACCAGATGCAGGGTACGCGCGATTATTCAGCGTTTTTAAGCGTGCCTTCTGCCATCCGGTTCATGAAAGAAAATAATTGGGATACAGTAAGCAAAGAGTGCCGTGCACTCACTCAAAAAAATGCTGCACGCTTTTGTTCTCTGTTACATGCAACGCCGCTTTGCCCTGTAAATGATGATTTTATTGCTCAGTTGTACAGTGTTGCTGTAAAGACCAATGAGCCCGATAAACTGCATGACCTGTTGTACGAAAAATATAAAATTCAGGTACCTGTAACGGCACTGGATGGTGTTTCTTATTTAAGATATTCGATACAGGTTTTTAACAGCGATGAAGACCTGGACAAATTATATGCTGCTTTGAAAGATATCGGCCTTGATAAAACTTGAGATCGCAAATTGCGACCTCAAGATTAAAAATATTATTTCCTTCTTACCAAAATACCGGTAGTTCTTTCTGTTTCTTTCTCATCCCATTGTACAGGCGTTGACATTGTTTCCTGTAATTGCGAAGCATCGATACGTGCTACAAATTGCATTTGGAGAGTGTTTTCATTTGCGAGGCGGATCAATACCTGGTCGAAGCATTTTTTACCTGCACCGCTCACCGCTTCTATGAACAGGGAAGTAAATTCACTGTCGGTTGTATTGGCTAAGTAATTGGCAGGTAAACCAAATCCCATAACAATTGTGGAAAGATGTGAACTGTCTATGAACTGGAAAGAAAGCATTGGGCTTTCTTCCGTTGTATCCAATACATCCCAGGTTCCTAAGATGTCTTGATAAATGAATTTCTTAGCACTATGAACAGGCATTTCTGATATAGGAGTATTAATAGCAAACTGCCTGTTGAGAACCGTAGTGTTCTTTGCAAATATGTTCTTTCCTTCATCATTCTTTTCCATTGTGGTTTGCCCCATCATAGCAGATGAAAGCAATAAAAGACAGGCAATGATCCCGTGGCTTTTCAGGGAGGTTTGGATAGTTTTCATAGACGTGGGTTTTAGGGGTTCTGACGCTTCCAACTACCATTAGAGCCCACGTATATGAGTTTTGATGCCTGAGATTGAAAAAAATGAGATTTTTTATACAGGGCAGAACCTTTAAAGGCATCCTGCTATGCCATCATCAGAGAGTTGACCCTTTTGGTACCAGGCATTTCCTCCTTTTTAAATTCTTCTATTTCATCAAGGAATTCAATGGCTTTTAAGATAGAGGCCCACCCTTCTCCACTGAATAATATCCTGAACCAGCGCTTATTCCTGTTCTGGTAATTGATGTTCCGGTATAGCCATACTGCGAAGAATATAAATATCCCGGTAATAACAATGGGCAGCATCCAGAGGAATATGTTGGAAGTGGCAAACATGGCCGGACTGAGAAAGAAAGTAGTGTAAAAGGGTAGCTGCAGCCACACTAAGCGCATGATCTTGATGGTAGATGATTGCAATACGGCTAACTTTTCCTGGGCCTCAATGATACTTTCACTATTGTTGATCTGTTTGATAAGGATAGCCTGTTTGATATACGAGATCACGGCGATGATAGAAAAGAACATGATCATGGTCACAGAGACCACAAAAAATATCTTTGAGATCGTTAAAGAGAATAATACTAAAAAAGCAAGAAACAATACCCATATAATACCCAGTGCCGCAGCAACTATCCTGAATACCATTAATGGTTTTAATTTTGACTTTGCTTTCTGTTTTTGCATGTCCTCCACCATCTTCAGGTTCAATACCAGCAACCTTTCCAGCTTTGCATCATTGGCTTTCCACATATTTTTCAGTTCTATATCTTCCAT
This sequence comes from uncultured Chitinophagaceae bacterium, assembly GCA_903884185.1. Lineage (GTDB taxonomy): Bacteria > Bacteroidota > Bacteroidia > Chitinophagales > Chitinophagaceae > CAISDV01. Next base: position 2,033 of record CAISDV010000026.1, read on the forward strand.
CACTATTGATTTATATTTTTAAATTTCTGTTTCAATTTTTCTTTGATACGGTTGATCTTTGATGCCACATTGGTTTCTGTGATCCCCAATATTTCTGCTATTTCTTTATAGCTGCTTTCTTCCAGATACAAGATCATCAAAGCTTTATCCAGTTCTTTCAATTCATCAATAAATTGTCTTAGCAAATTCAGATTAGATTCCAGTTCTTCTCCTGCAGGTTCATCAGCAATAAAAACCATACTTTCTGTGATGGGTGCATCGGCTTCTCTCCTGATTCTTTGCTTCCTGTAAAATGAAATGGCAACATTCAACGCAATGCGGTACATCCAGGTGCTGAGTTTGTACTGGTCGTCATACTTTTCAAACGACCGCCATAGCTGAAGGATGATTTCCTGTACCAGGTCTTTTCGGTCCTCAGCATTCCTGCAATAAGAATTGGCAACCTTGTATAGCAGGGCCTTGTTTCCCTCTAGTAGTGATATGAATTTTTCTTTATCAGTGGGTGAATACATGGCTATACTGCTTTTTTTATCAGTATTGTTTCTTCAACCCCAATCCTATCCAGGCCGGGCTTCTCCAAATGTATCATTGTAAAAATGATTCTCCATCCAAAAAAAGGGATGTTCAGTATGGCTATTTCCTGTTTCAAATTATTTTCTTTCCTCATTATTCGCAGCAGGGGGAATAAAATCACAGTCCGAAAGAAATAATTTTAAATAAAATAAAGCGCCGGGATATACGATAAGGGGCAAGCTAATGCATGGCTTCGCCCAGGTCTAATTTTTTCTTCCTGTTTCCTCTCACCATTAATACAAAAGGGATACATAAGAGAAATGCGATGCTCAGGTATAGGAATACATCCATATAAGATAATACGGCAGCCTGTTTGGCAACAGCGCCATCGAGGGCTGCATAACTGCCTTTTAATGCAGCTGCAGGCGACATCCCTTTTGCCTGAAATGCATGCTGAATGCCTTGCACACGTTGTTGTACTGTAGTGCTGTTAACATCGAGATGGGTTACCAGGCTGCTTCGGTGTACCATGATCTGGCTGGCCATGAATGTGGTAATGATAGCAATACCGAATGATCCTCCTAACTGGCGCATCATGCCTGTAAAAGCAGCCCCCTGTCCTATCTGTTGCCCTTTTAAGGTGGAAAGGGATAACATGGTAACTGGGATAAAAAGGAATCCAAGTCCCACGCCACGCAATATCAATGGCCAGAAAAATTCGTCGGCACTGGTATCGGGGGTCATTACTTTATAACCCCAAAAAGTAAACCCTGAAAAGATCAGCATTCCCAATGCCACCATATACTGCTGGGGAGCGCCTTTTTGTAACATCCGGCCAATAAAAGGCATCATGAATGCGGTGGTCAATGCAGCAGGTATCATTAGCATGCCTGCCTGCTGTGCGGTCCATCCAAGAATTGTTTGTGTATATAAAGGAATAATAAAAGTGGACCCGTATAATCCAAATCCCATGATAAAAGATAAAATGGTCCCAACACGAAGGTTCCCATTTTTTAAAACCCTCAATTCAACAATGGGATTTCGGAATGTTAGTTGCCGCCAGATAAAAAAGAATAATCCCAAGCCTGCTGTTACCGCAAGAAAAATAATAGTAGAGCTATTGAACCAATCATCATCCTGCCCTTTTTCCAAAACATATTGAAGAGATCCCACTGCCATAGCCAATAAACCAATACCCAGCCAGTCCACATCCTTTGCCTTGCTTTTTTCTCCGTATTTGGGACTTCGCACAAATTGAAGCGTGAGTAAGGTGGCTATTACCCCAATTGGTATATTGATATAAAATATATAAGGCCAGGAAAAATGATCTACAATATAACCCCCTAATGGTGGCCCCAATGTTGGGCCAATGATCACCCCCATACCATAAATGGCCTGGGCCATACCGCGCTTCTCAGCAGGATAACTTTCCGTGATGATAGTTTGTGATGTTACTAACAGCGCACCACCACCCACTCCCTGCAGGAAACGAAAGAAAACAAGCTCCCATATCCCATTTGCATTACCACATAAAAATGAACATACAGTAAACAGGATAATAGATGCAGCAAAGTAATTGCGCCTTCCAAATTGCTGCGAGAACCAACTGGTCATTGGTATCACTATCACATTACCGATGGCGTATGCAGTGATCACCCAGCCCACTTCTGTGAGTGTTGCACCTAGGTTGCCGCGCATATTATTCAGCGCTACGTTCACAATAGTTGTATCAACTATTTCCAGTAAGGCGCATAAGATAGCAGTGATCGTAATGATGACCCTCCGCGCTCCATATTCAACCAGTGATGCTTGTTGTAGCATGTATCTTTTCTTTTAATCCTTATTGCGCATCCAGGTGCACATCAACGTTAACATTCATTCCCGGCCTCAGCAGTTTCAATAATGAATCTGTGGCATGTGTAAATTCAATTTTAATGGGCAGGCGCTGTACCACTTTTACAAAATTGCCGCTGGAATTATCCGGAGGCAACAGCGCAAAACGTGCGCCTGTGGCTGGTGCGAAGGAAGAGACCTTTGCTTCAAAATCATGGCCTGAAAAAGCATCTGCCTGTACGAGCACTTTCTGCCCGATCTTTATTTTATCAAATTGTGTTTCTTTAAAATTTGCTACCACCCATATATCATCATTCAAAACAATACTGAATAATGATTGCCCTGGTTGCAGATATTGCCCCACCTGCACAGGAACTTTTGAAACCAATCCATCTTCTGCTGCAGTAATTACAGTATAAGAAAGATTGAGTTTGGCATCATCCACATCCACCTGTTTTTGTTTGATGGTAGCAGAAGCAATACCAATCTGCTGTGAAGTGGCGTTGCTTTGAGAAGCTACTGCACTTGTCTGTTCAGAAGCCTGTTTCTTCTGTTCCACCAATACCTGTAACTGGCGCTCAGCGGTTTGTTTTGCCGCTGTGGCCTGTTCGTATTGTTGCTGTGTAATGGAATGATCTTTTATTAAATTATCATACCGGTTAAAGTCCTGTGTGGTGCGCCATACGTTCACTTTGGCTGTTTCTATCTGTGCATCTATTGTTGGAATCGATGCACGTGAACTTGTAATATTCGCCAGCGATGCAGCCGTAGAAGCCTTTGCAGCACCGAGGTTGGTCTCTGCTGTTGCAAGAGAAGCCTGTGCCTGTTCCAGTTTTATCTGCAGGTCGCGGTCATCCAGTACCAATAAAGTATCTCCTTTCTTCACGTGCTGGTTGTCTTTTACATACACAGCTTTTACATACCCTGCAATACGTGGTATCACCGGACTGATGTTTGCTTCTACCTGCGCGTCATCAGTTTCGGCATGATGCTGTGCATACTTATATTTAGAATAGCCAAACCATCCGCCACCAATGACGAGAAGTAAGAGTACAATGATAAAACCGTAATTGCGTTTTTTAGGCGCTTCGGTACCGTTAGTTTTTGTTTCGTTGTCGTTTGTTGCCATACAGTATTTATTAACTTAATGAAGGAGTTGTTTTATTTTTTGAGGAATGGGTCGTTTTGTAAAATGCCTACTGCCTGTAATAATGTAGCCAGTGCCACTTCCGCGTCGGCTCTTGACAAATGGTAATTCAATTTTGACTGCATCTGCGAAACCTCAGCTTCCAGGAGGTCAGTGGTAGTGGCCAGGGTATTATTGTATTTATTTTTGGTGATGCGGTAATTTTCGTCGGCCTGCACCACTGCGCTGCGATAAACACCAATTTTCTTACGTGTCAACAGGCAATTTTGGTATGCTTTATTGATCTGCATACGGATATTATCATTCAGCAGTTCTTCGCTGGCCTGTACTTGTTGTACTCTTGCTTCGGCCTGCTGAATCTTTGATTTGGTTTTCCAGATCGATGAGAGATTATATTTTACCCCAACACCTATATTGATCGCATTGGTGATAGATAATACTCCCGGAACATATGCGGCGATATATCCTCCTGTGAGCGCAACGCCAGGATAATAATCTGTTTTTGCTGCCAGGATGCCGGTGGTTGCTGCCTTTCGGCGAAAAGCTAGTGCTTGCACATCTTTGCGGTTCTGTATGGCCAGTTGCTCATATTCTGCAATGGATTTCAGGTCGTACATCGGAAGCGCAGTATCTATCTGTAACAGAAGGTTTGTTGCTTCAGGCAGCCCCAGCATGATATCCATGTTTGCATTGGCCAGTCTCAGGTTATTCTCTGCATCTATCAGCGAAAGTTCTATGTTGGAAGTAACAAGCTGGGCTTTTAAAAGATCATTGCGTGCCAGTAATCCATTTTTTTCAAGATGTGCAAGGTCAGTATCGCGTTGCTGTGATTGTTTCAGGCTTTCTTTTACAACATCCACAGAAGAAGAAGCCCGGTATAAATTGGCAAACGCATAGACCGTGTTCAGTATAATACTTTCCGTATCATTGGCTGCATCGGCGCGTGCGGCTTCTTCGAGGTATTTGGCTGACTCAATGCCGTATTTCACTTTGCCACCGGCATAGACCGGGAGCGAGATACTGGCAATACCGTAAAATGCAGACGATACTTTGATACCGCCACTACCAGAGGATCCACCTGAACCACTACTGCTACCCGTTTTAAGGTCTACATTGGGGTTGACAGGCAGGTATAAACCTGCTCCGCTGATACCAAAATCGGGGAGTTTACGTTCAGTGGCTTCCTGTAAGGCACCACTGGCTTCTGTGATCTTTGCCCTACTAAGCTTAAGTTGTTTACTGTTAGAGATACCCATTTCAATGGCATTACGCAAGGTCAGTGCCTTTTTTTCCTGAGCCTGTAATGAGTAAAAGCTTCCCGCCATAACAACCATCCATAATATGCTACGCTTCATATTTCTATCAATATTGCTTTGAATAATAATTTTATATGTGCCAGCAGTTTCTTTTTGAGGAGTTGCTGAAATTCTTTCTCGCTAAGGGATTCAAGGCCGTTGAGTTCCCTGTAATAATCCTGCCCGATGATGGATTGCGTGATCGTCCCAAACATCGTGGCCATCATTAAAGACACATCCACTTTTTTCCTGAACACACCTTTCTGCTGCCCGTCCTTGATCAGTTTGCTGATCACTTCCATGTTTTTTTTCTTGAGCTGAAGCACCGCTTTCAGGATGACAGGGTTTTTATTGATCACCTGCTCGCAAACAATGATCTTATGAAACTGCTGGCTTCCCAATATCCTTTCCACATAATCATCTACCAGTGCTTCCACTTTCTCAAAGGGTTCCAGTGAATTGTCTTTTAACAGGGCTTCCACCCGTAAACGCACATGGGATGTCCTTTCTTCAAACAGCGCCTCCATCAGTTTTTCCTTCGACCCAAAATAATACGAGATCATGGCAATATTCACGCCTGCCGCCTCTGCTATATCCCGTACAGAAGCCCCTTCGAAACCTTTGGTGGCAAAAAGGTGTTCCGCCGCTTCTATGATCTGTACCTGCTTTTCATTGTACTCCATAACCTTATCGTTAGGATGCAAAATTAAACAAACGTTTGATTAAAACAAATATTTAATTAAATCTTTTTTCCACAGTCCTTCGTAACTTGCATACACAATAATGAAATCATGAGTGATAATCATACCGAGACTGCCACATTTGGGGAAGGCTGCTTTTGGTGTACCGAAGCATTTTTCCAGAGACTGGATGGTGTATTAAAAGTGATCAGCGGTTATGGAGGCGGTCATGTCATTAACCCTACCTACGAACAGGTTTGTGATAAAAATACAGGCCATGTAGAATTGGCACAGATCATTTACGATCCCTCAAAGATCAGTTATGATGAATTGCTGGAGGTATTCTGGAAGACCCATGATCCCACCACCCCCGACAGGCAGGGTAATGATTCGGGCCCGCAATACCGTAGCGCTATCTTTTATCACAACGAAGAACAGAAAGAAAAAGCCGAAAAATATAAAGCGTTGCTGGATCAAAGCGGGGCCTGGAACAAGCCAATTGTGACCACTATTGAGCTATTTTCTAATTTTTACCCTGCAGAAACCTATCACCAGGACTATTATAACCGAAATGAGAACCAGGGCTATTGCCGTTTTGTGATCGGCCCAAAACTTGAAAAGTTTGAAAAAGTGTTCAAGGACAAACTGAAAAAAGCCTAGCGGGATTGCCCATTTATTTTCACTTTCCTCAACTCAAGCAGGTTGAGGGCATTTGGCCATAATCCCTCCACATTCTTATTTACGAGGTGAATTGCCATATCATAAAACAAAGGAACACCCGGCGCATCATCGGTCACTAATTGGTCCATCTGCCTGTATAACGCATAACGCAGTGAATCATTTGTTTCACTCAAAGCCTTTTCATACAAAATATCGAAGGCAGGATTTTTATAGCGCGTATAATTCGGTGGTGCCGGGTTCTTGCTGTAAAACATGGCCATATAATTTTCAGCATCAGGATAATCAGCGATCCAACTCCCCCTGAAAAATAAAGCCTGCGATTTTGCAGTCTGTTCCAGCAATAAACTTTTTTGTATCACTTCCACCTGAACTTTGATACCTGCTTCTTCGCATTGTTTGGCAACAAAACTGGCAATGTCAGAATAAATAGGAATCGTCAATAATTTAATGACAGGAAAATCCTTGCCGTTTGCAAAACCCGCTTCCCGCATAAGTTCCCTGGCTTTTGCAGGATCATAATAATATCCTTTCACCATTTCCGCATTATGCGATGGCAATCCACCCGGACAAAAGCCGGCTGTTGCTGAAAAACCAATCGAGTTGCGCATATACATCATCAACTGGTCGCGGTTGATGGCATAGTTGATCGCTTGCCTTACAGCTTTTAAGCGGGTGGGAGAATTTTGCACCAATACATTTTGCTCATCCATTAAAATGCCAAGGTATTCTGTGTTGAGATAAGCGTGTTTGTGCAGTGTCACCTTGTCCTTCCACGCTTCGCGCAACTCTCCTTTCTTTGTGAGTACTTCATCTTTAAACGAAGGGTCTATATCATTCGTAAAACTCAACACCCCCTGCCTGAATTGCAGGAATTCCGTGGCTTTGTTATCAAAGAAACTGATCTTAACAGCATCTAAATAAGGCAACTGCTTTCCAACTGAATCTTTTTCCCAGTAATTCGGATTTTTATGCAATACCAGTGCCTGTCCTTCTTCCCACAAAAAAAACTGGAAAGGCCCGGTACCACAGGGATGGCGGCGAAAATCTTTTCCATATTTCTCTACCACTTCTTTTGGTACGATACTGCAATACTGTGTACTGAGTATGCCGAGTATAGGCTGAAAGGGTCGTACCAATGTTAACTGAAAAGTAGAATCATTCAACGCCACAAAAGGATCTGTTACCGCTACTCTCCCATTAAATATCCATGCACCACTGCTGGCAACACTTTTATCCATAATGCGGTGAAAACTATAGACAATGTCCTGCGCATTCATTTTCCTTCCTTTTCCACCGGAAAATGCAGCATCATCCTGGAAAAAAATATTATCACGGAGATGAAAAGTATAAGTGCGCCTGTCGCTGCTGATATCCCAATTTTTTGCAAGTGAGGGCTGCATATTCAGTCCGGTATCTATCTCCACCAAAGTATTATACAACTGGTGGATGGCCCACATGATTGACTGGTTCTTGGCGAAAGCCGGGTCGAGGGTAGCGATACCGGTAGTTTCGTTATAACTGAAGACTTGTTTGCCAGATGATTGTTTATCGGAACAGGAGAAAAGGAATATGGCACAAAGACACAGAAACACCCGTCCGAATAACATGGCCGGGCGGGCAGAGAAAAAAATTCTTCGTTTGCTCATTCCGTTGTTAACAAATAACGCCCTTTTATCAATTCGTCTAAAATTCATTGCACCGAATATCCTATTTTTAAAACATGAATACAAAAATCAAATTAGCTGCACTTGTCATTTTACTGACGACCCACTTTGCAACTGCCCAACTGGGACAGCAAAAAGACCGTTTTACAAAAGCTGATACCCTGCGGGGAAGCCTGAACCCGAACAGGGATTGGTGGGATGTATTAAAATATGATGTTTGGGTAAAACCCGATTATAACACTAAATCCATAGAAGGCAAGACCTCCATTACTTTTAAAGCGCTGAAAGACGGGCAAACAATGCAAATAGATCTTCAGCAACCGTTGATCATAGATGGCTGGCAATTAGGAAATGGGAAACAGGGCGATACAAAATCACTGGTAAGAGATAATAATGTTGCCATTCTCAGCCTGGACAAATCAATTAAAAAAGGCGAGACACAAACATTGACCCTCACATATCATGGCATACCACGCCAGGCAATCAACCCACCTTGGGATGGCGGTTGGATATGGAAGAAGGATGAGAAAGGCAGAGCATGGATGAGCGTTGCCTGCCAGGGATTAGGCGCCAGCGTTTGGTACCCATGTAAAGATCATCAAAGCGATGAACCTGATAATGGCGCATCATTGACAATGGTTGTCCCAGATACAATGGTGGCAGTTGGTAACGGAAGATTGATCAATACAAAAAAAGAGAACGGCCTGGCAACTTATACATGGGCAGTGAAGAATCCTATCAATAACTATGAGATCATTCCATATATCGGCAAGTATGTAAACTTCACAGATACTTTCATGGGAGAAAAAGGTAAACTGGACCTGAGCTATTGGGTATTGGATTATAACCTTGAAAAAGCAAAAGAACAATTTAAACAAGCTAAGCAGATGTTACGCGCATTTGAATACTGGTTTGGCCCTTATGCATTTTATGAGGATGGATATAAATTAGTTGATGCCCCTCACCTGGGCATGGAACACCAGAGCGCGGTGGCTTATGGAAACAAATACATGAATGGCTACCTGGGACGTGATCTGAGCGGAACAGGATGGGGATTGAAATGGGACTATATTATTGTACACGAAAGCGGGCATGAATGGTTTGGTAATAATATCACCACCAAAGACCTCGCAGATATGTGGGTGCATGAAGGCTTTACAGATTACAGCGAAACTTTATTTACAGAATATTATTATGGTAAAGAAGCGGGTACCGATTATAATGTGGGCATCCGCAGAAGCATTGGAAACAGGTC
>CAISDV010000027.1 GCA_903884185.1 uncultured Chitinophagaceae bacterium
AACATTCTTAGAAACTGAGCAAGCCGTAAGAGTAACACAACTTATAATTCATAACTTATAACTCATAACTACCTCCCACTCACCATTACAATCTTCGTTACCGTCCTCTCGGTCCCATCATCATTTTTTACCAAAACAATATAAACACCACTTGCTACTTTTTCGCCTTTATAATTATGCCCATCCCAAACTGCTTGTCCGCCCAATGCTCTTGTCTGGTATACCAACCTTCCATTGAGCTCTGCAATTTTCACGATCGCATTATCCACCAATCCCCTGATGGCTATGGTACCATTATATCCTGGTGGAACTGGATTCGGGAATACCAATACATTACTATTGGTCTCGCCACCCTCAGTAGCTGTACTTCTGAAACTGCAGATGCCAGCGAATGTTGAAATGAATACTTCACCTGTAACAGGATCAATAGCAATACTTTTAATATCATTACTTAATAGCGGAGAATTGTCCTCAGTGAACTGGTAAATAATTCCCGTTCCATCTGCGCTTATCAGCCACACCCCATTGCGTGTGCCCACCCATTTCCGGTTACCCCCATCAACTGCAATGCAATGCACTTCTTCATCATGAAATAAATAACCGGCAAACTGTCCCTGCTGCACAACAGGCAATAACGCATCACAGTTTTGAGAAAAAATAGCAGTGGTACATTGCATCACGGCAATACCATGATCGGTACCGATCCAGATAAAACCATCTTTATCTTTTGCCAAACAGAAAACATTATTGCTGGGTAAGTTGCCATTCCCTTTTCCTGATTGAATATATTTCCATTTGTCGTCATTGGTGGCATCAATGCTGGTGCCATAATTATAGCAGAATACACCATTGCCACGCGGACTCACCATCCACAACTGATCGGCATCATCTACTACTATCTGGCTTAATGCATTTTCAAAATGCTGGAATGGAATGGTAAATGCTTTCCATGTTCCATCAGCTTTACGTACCTGCAGGTCTTGCGGCGCTGCATAGTTACTCACCCACAGATCACCTTCTTTATCAAATGCCAAGCCACTCACGCGATAACTTGTAGGGTCGCCAATAGCAGCCTGTAAAGTTGAATTACTTTTTTTATAGATAACTGGTTTTGTCTTATTGAAATTTACCAATCCTCCGCCATAACTTCCTGCCCAAAGACTGGCATCTTTGGGATCAATGGCAAGTGTGAGAAAATCAAGTACAGAATCCAAAACAGGCAGTGTGTAATATCCTTCATCAGTCCATACTCCACCTGTATATAAATAAATACCATTGTGATTGTGCTGGTAGTTCCATGCATCATCTACACTTCCGGCTGCTGCATATAAAATATTATTACTTAAGACCATATCGCCACTAGCTGTGCCCAATGGGCCATTGGGAATAAACTGCTGAACGCTTGTACCAAAATTAGAAAGGCCTCCAAAAAGATCTGCCACCCATACAGTGCCGTTGTCTGACAACGCTGATCGTGGCGAAGAAATAATTCCTGACTGCGATAAATTCTTTTCTATTGTGCCTGTTGTAGTTAACCGTACCACCCTGCTAGTGCCTGAAACTGTTTTCTGGCAAACCAGTATTTTATTTTCTGATGAACTGATACTTACAATAGGCCATGAGACATCTGCATACAATAGGTTCCAGTTCCCATTATTTAGAATGAAGAGGGAATCATTTTTTTGGGCGATGATGTTGTTGTTGGAATAGATCACATTAACAAAAGGGCCTGCGCTCAAACCATTACCGGGATTGAGGTTTGCCCAGTTACTATAATTAGCGAGATTGTTTGCATGAACACTGGCTCTTTTTAATCCTTCATCTGTAGCGGCATAATAAAAATTACCATCACCGCTAAACCCGTTCACTTTTACCTGCCCGCCGGTATTGCCAATGAACCAGGTGTCTTTGATCTCATATTTTACCAGGTCGGCAACAATTACACCTAAGCCGCTGGAGAGATAAGCGAAATTATTTTCGCAATAAATATTGTATATCGTTTTGTTACCGGCAATATTGCTGCGTTTGATATCGCCGATATTATTCACCAGGCTACCTTTCAATAAATCTACGTTGCTGTTATTGTAGGAGATCACCACTTGTTTGCTGCTTGCATCCCATCCAATACAACTCACTCCAATATCATTCAATCCATTTACTTTACTATACCGCTCTATTTCATTGGAAGCATCTACACTGAACAGGTCGCTGGAAGTAGCACAATAAATTTTATCGCCTTTAATCACCTGGATGGTGTTTTGATAATTCAAATGCTCGCGCCAGTAACCGATAGGGGGGATGGGGTTCTGCGCAAAAGAAAAAAGAGGCAACAGCATTATTCCAACTGCTATCAATGCACAACTATGAACTGCCTTCTTCATATCTTAAAATTACGGCAATCTACTTGTCCTGCATGGAGATGTATTTGCTAATTGTGAGCCTGTTCACCAGCCAAAGCACAGAAAGTACCAGTAAGGCTGCTGCAAAAGTGTAATAGGAAGTAAGAGTGCTCACAAATATGTTCTGCTCCTTTAAAAACAAATGTGTGGCATATTGTAATGCTGTGATCACTGCAAGCGAGATCAAAACAATAATGATATTAGGCGGGAAGAAACGCTTCATTAAAAAACGCTGTAACTGCTTCGGAGAAGCGCCGAGTGTGATCAATAAGAATATTTCCTCTTTACATGATGCAATGGTGAGCTGTATAAATAATGTAAAGACCAATAACGCAAACACCAGCATCACCGCGCCGGTGATCCAGCTTACGCCAACCACTGTATTCACGATCTTCCTGTATTTGCTGAACCTTGTTTTATCTGCATCCGTTGTTAGCCCGTTTTCCTGGAGATACTTTACCAATTCGGGATCACCTGGATCTTTGGTACGGATAACTACTCTTGATGGTTTTGCTTCTGAATTATTTCCATAGCGCTGGTTGCCCCATTCCATAAATTCCTGTGGTACCAGTAAAGAAGTGATCCTGTCGCTGAAGCCCACTATCCTGCCATTGAAAGTTACCGTTCCGGTTGGTGTTGTCAGGTTCACCTTAAAGACGATCATCTTTACAACATCCTGTGTAAGTTGCGGAAGGCCTTGTGAAAAAGAAAACTGGAAATTGTAAAAATCAAGGAACATATTGGGAGCGATCATTGGAATGAAACTGCTGCTCGAATCCCATTTCCATTCCTGGCTGTTCACATCAATGAAAGCTGCGGGCACACTTTCAAAAGAAATATCAGTATAAAAAGGAAACCTGGTACTATAACTTTGAATAGAGGCTTTAAACCGGCTGGGAGTAAGGGTTCCGGCATCATCTACAAATGACTGTTTCCTGAGTTTGGCAAGATCGCTGTCGCTGAAAGTAGTGGTACCAATGGTCTTTCCATTCAATACTTTATTCAATACCAAAAAATTGGCAATGCTGTCCTGGTTGGTCTTGCTATGCAACAGGTCATTATAATCTACCTGTACCTGCACAGCAGAAAGTATTAGCACCAATGCAACCGAAAGCCCAATGACCGCCATGATAAAACGGGTGCGGCCGGAGGCGGTGCGAATTAATTTTTTTAAAAGCCGGTTCAGCATTTTTTATGATTGATCAGAGTGTCAATAGTTTCGTGTATTCAAAATGAGTATCCGCTTCCAGGTCGGTCAAAATAAATCCTGCATTTCTTTTTTTACATTCTTCTGCAATCAGTTCAGCGGCTTTGGCCCTGTTGGCATGATCCAAATGACTGAAAGGTTCATCCATCAGCAACCATTCAAAAGGTTGCATCAATGCACGGATGATGGCAATGCGTTGTTGTTCTCCATAACTACAAAGCCCTGCGCGCTGGTCAAGAATATGTGTTACCCCCAAACGCTCAGCCATCTCATCAATCTTTTTTTCTTCGTGATACGGCTTTTGTAATACACGTTTGAGTTCGATATTTTCTCTTGCAGTAAGGTTGGCAAATAAGCGCAGGTCCTGGAAAATGACGCTGATCTTTTGTTGGCGGTTGGTTGCCAGTTCATCTTCTACGATACCTGAAAGATCCTGGGCATCCCATAAAACCTGGCCGGAATAATCATGACGGAGCTTATAGAGAATATGTGTGAGCGTAGTTTTACCCGTTCCGCTGGGCGCTTTGATCTTGATCCATTGCCCGTGCTGAAAACGCAGTTCACTGTTCCACACATCTGAATTGCGTTGCGTAAACGTATCTTTTAAGGGAATAGGAACAACCTGCTTCAGCGTTATCTCCATGAAATAAAATTACAATTGCAGAAACACTTAATGCAGTGATTTCAAAATAACTGGTGGCGTCACCATCGCCGGTGTTGCCATTGTATGCATGCTTTTATGCATATCCCCTGCCACTGAACTACCCCAGTTCAGCAATGTCACCAGGCTGTTTTGTTTTTCATCTTTCATTCTTAAATCCACTTCACCTTTGATAGTGCTGCCATCAAAATTATCTGTGGTGGCAGAGAAATCTTTGAATGGAACTTTCGAGAGGTCAGTACCCATGCTGCCAAAAATTGTTTGTGCAAAATTCACCAGCTTGTCAACGTCCAAGAAAAAGGCCATTGATTTTCCTTTGAAGCGGGAAGCCAGTTCAGTATTGGGCTTGCCGGTTTTAGAAGCATATTGCTGGTAAGTCATTGAATCGCTTGCGAAGATCATGTTCTTATCATCTGTATGCATGTAAACGCCAATAGATTGCAACACAGCACCAGAACTGTAGCCGTTACTTTGTTTGGTCACAAAGCCCATTTCCGCCACTTTATCCATGATCTTATTAAAACTGTTTACATCACCGATGCCTGCAGATACGATCATCTTGTGAGATGATTTTGGCATACCTGTATTATTACCCAGGTCAGAAACAACTACACCAATATCACCTTTGAAACATTTATTCAGGTCATCACGTGATACGCCTGCTTTTTGTAAGAAAGGATCCGCAAGGCTGCCTACTCCCATTTCATCAAGCAGCCCACTGATCAATTTAGGGCTGAAAGAAAAAAGCAATGCGCCGTCAATATCATTTGAAGGGAAGTTTTCAAGAAGAGCGGTATTTGCAGAAGGGCCGGGATACTTCTTTAAAAATGCAATAAGGTCAGGATTCAGGTAGGCAGTAGATTTAGCTACGATCTTGCCGTCAGCAAAATTAAAAGTACAAGTGCTATAATTATTTTTTAACAGTGCCTGCAATCCGGGAAGCTGAATAGGCATATTATTAAGGGCGCTGAGTGAGCTATTAGAACCCGCAAAAAGATAACCATCTGCTTTTTCGTTGAACAAATCTTTAAATGCTTTTATAGAAGCAATTGATTCATCTTCTTTTTGAGTGTAATAAGTAGTCACCTGTTTTTTCAATTCATCTTCTTTGTTAGCCGGGGCCTGGTAATTAGCATGTTCTACTTTCATTCCGGCGGGCATGGCAGGAGCTGTTTCGTTTTGGGTATTTACAGACAAGATCACAGTTTTATCGTTCCATGAAATGAATGGGCCATCTTCAACTGATAAATAGGAATAATCTTTTTCTTTTTTGATAGTGCCGCCTTTGAAATGATCCTGATTTTTTATATAGGCAGCAAATTTTGCTGAATCACTGAGAGAGCAGATAACGTTAAATGTCATGGACTGGCTGTTTGCAACAACTGAGTGCGTCATGAAAAAATAAT
>CAISDV010000028.1 GCA_903884185.1 uncultured Chitinophagaceae bacterium
ACGAAGCACAGCTATAGCAGGGGAATTGAGTGTCCCTACTTTTCCATTAATGGTATAACCTTGTTGTGCGTTAGCAGCAAATGGAATGAGTAATGCGGCGAGAAGATAAGTTCTCATATAGTTTGTTTTAGAGTTGAAGGGTTGAAAATATGAATTTATTTTGTTTTGTGCAAGGGATGCGGGATGTTATATGCGGGAAACCAGCAACCGGCAACTAATAGATGCTATTCGCATTATCATTATTCAACTGAATGATATCCGGGGCCTTTACATACCCGCTGTTGAACTTGAAACGGAGGTTACTATTGATACTGATGGCGAAGGAGTTGGACATCTCTTCCTTCCTTGGAAAATAAATGACGCGCAATTCTATGGTTCCAAATACAAGATTTTCATTACGGGTACGCACACCGCCACCAAGCCCATAAAATAAAGCCGACTTTGAAAAATTCTGATTCTGTGGTGTGAGCAAAGAAAGATTTTCAAACAGAAAAGGCGCAAAGCGAAACCCAAAGAGTTTGTATGGAAGAAAGAAAAAGGTCTGGCTTTGAAGTGATATTCTTCTGTTGCCCAGTGCTGTGTCGGAATGAAAGTCTGTCAACCCAAATGGATTATCGATCCGCAATGGGTCCAACCCCACCCTGTTGAACTGTTGGGTATAGCTTATCCTGAAATATTGGCGCAGCTTCATCCTGTTAAATACAAATAATTTGCTGTACATACTGGCGCCGATCAATAAGCCGGCATCCTGTAAAGCACCATTTCCCGGGAAACCACCTGCACGTAAAAAGTACTGGAAAAAATAACCGCTGTCTGTTACTACATAGCGGTTCATATCAATCCCAATATATGGCCTCGACAATGATTCCTGGCGGTACCATCCTGTGGTGAATGCAATATTATATCCATAGGGCACATCTTCAGTGATACCAAAACCATACAGGTAATTGGCTTTATAAAACTCCTGTTTGAAAAAGGTAAACTGCCCTAGCACGGCTTCCTTGTTATTGTACTTCTGGTTGAATTGGTTACCCACCTGAAAAGGCTTGTCTAAAAATTTATTATTGAAATATCTGATACTCAGAAATTGCCTGCTCTTCAGTTGCCGGTCGAGCAATTGTTCTTTTACATTCAGGTTATAACCCACCCATGCATCAAATGTGTTATAATTATAACGATAGAAGATGCTGTCGGGCTGGTGATAATTATTACCCGATTGGTTATTGCCAATTTGTAATGCCCCTGCAAAATGAGAATACTGTGATACCAGTGGCCTGTCAAGTTTCAGGTACCATGCCCGTTCATCTTCCCTCCCATCATACAAATTGCCATTGATGGTGGTATAGTCGGCAGAAGCATTGATAAATGTATTGGCAATATTTGTTTTGCTGTAAAAGAATTCAAATCCAGATGTGGGCGCCCGTTGCTGGTCTATCAATGTTGTGAACAAAAACTTTTGCCCCAACCCCATCACATTTACATCACCTACTTTGGCTTTGAAACGTTTGGTACTGAGGTCATCCAGTTCTGCTGTAATAGAGAAAAGATCTTTGGTCACCACTTCCACATCTACAGAATCAGGAATACCGGGAATAGGCTGTACCAGTAACCTCGCATCCTGTATAAATTCCAGTGTACGCAAATACCGTTCATTGTCGGCCAGCTCATAAGGGTCCAGCGCCGTTTTTTCTTTAATGAATAAATTATTCCTGATAACCCATTGCCTGGAGTTGCGATGTAGTTTGTTTAATAAACGGCTGCCTTCATATTTGCTTCCATGTGAAGTGTCTGCAAATGTTTTTTCGAAGCCCAGCTGTTTTATGGTGATATGCCTGATCCCCTTTCCGGCATAAGGTGAAAAGGCAGCCCGGCTTTTTATGTTGAGGATATTATTGTCAATGGCAGAATCGCCCGGCGACTTACTCACCGCATTAATGGCTGCATGAAAAATATTGGTGATAGTTGAATGATAAATGGGAACAGTGTCTTTTTCCTGTGCTATTGAATGACTACACAAAACGATGCAAAAGGCCAGTGTGCCGGTATGTCTTAGGGTTCTTTTCAATGCCCTGTAAATGCAAAAGTCGTGCTGAATAAATACCACTGTGCAAGATAGCTGATTTTCAAGGCACTAAGAATCGGTATTTACGATATACGATTTACAATTTATGATTTGCTTTAATTCTAAACTTCTCATTTAGTTCTAATAGGTTTTTACAGCAAAGGGTGAAGACCGGGTGACTCAAGAAAACCATGATTGAGTTCTAAACAAATCGTAAATCGTACATCTTAAATCGTAAATAATTTATATTCCTAAAACTTCCTTCAGTTTCATATACCCCGCTTTACTCGCTGGCAAACGGGCGCCGGTACTCAGTAATACAAGATGCCCGTCTTTTTCATAAGGGTCTATACGGGTGATGAGTTGCGCATTGATGATATAAGAGCGGTGAACACGTATAAACTGTTGCGGGGGTAACGACTGCTCAAAATACTGCATGGTCTTTTTCTTGAGAAAAGAACCATCAGCAGTGAAGATCTTTACATAATCATCTGCTGCTTCAAGGTATTGCACCTGTGCTACAGGAATGATCTTAATCTTTCCGCCATCCTTTACAACAATGCGGCTGGATTGTGCTGGTGATTGCGATACATCATCCAGTACAGCCTGGGTTTGTGTGGGCGTTGTATTTTGCTGCTGCAATAATTTCTTTATGGCTTTATCAAAACGCTCTTTACTGAAGGGCTTGAGCAGGTAATCTACTGCATGTGTTTCAAAAGCTTTGATCGCGTATTCTTCAAAAGCAGTAGTGAAAATAACGTGAGGGGGATTCTCTATTAGCTCCAGCATTTCAAAGCCATTGATCTTGGGCATCTGGATGTCGAGGAAAATAATATCCGGCTGGTGCTGCTGTATGGCTTTCAATCCTTCAAAACCATCATTGCATTCCTGCATTATTTCTATTTCAGAATAAGTGCCCAGGTATTCCCTGACCATACTTCTTGCCAAAGGCTCATCGTCTATAATGATTGCTTTCATATAATTTGCGGTATAGTAATAGTAGTGATAAAATGATCGTTGATGGTCTTTGTCTGCAACAGGTCATGCCGCGCGAACAATAAAAATAATCTTCTTTGAATAGATGCCAGTCCAAACCCCGTGCCCTGTAATGGCTGCGATGTTTCTTTATCGAACGGATTTTGTACCGTTACTTCCAAAGTGCCATTTACATTTTTTGTTGTGATGGCAATACATACTTCGCCTATGGTATCATACAATCCAAATTTTATGGCATTCTCTACAACTGGTTGCAATAACATGGATGGGAGTTTCATCTGGAGTGTTCCTTCATCGTGTGTTATTTCTGTCTGAAGCCTGTAACCAAAACGCACTTTTTCAATATCCAGGTATAATTGCAGGTATTGCAGTTCTTCTTCAAAACTGCTCCATTGCTGTTCATCCTTTTTTAATGTGCCTCGCAAAAAATCCGATAACTGCTCTATCATATGCCTTGCCTTTTCGGGCTGACTGCCTGTGAGGGCGCTGATAGAGTTAAGGCTATTAAAAAGAAAATGTGGTTGTAATTGCTGACGCAGTTTGAACAATTCTGATTCCCTTGCTATCTTCTCTGCCTCTGTTTTTCTTTCATCTGCTTCCTGCTGTTCCTTTTGTGTGTACCATAGCAGGTTGATGGTGGCCATAAATCCAATGACCAGGAAAGCAATACCAAAACGAATGGTAGAAGACTGATCAAGCACCTGCATATACGTTGTATGCTTATGGAAGAACAACCATAATAAAGAACGGTAAGCGATCATCCATACACAGCCCATTCCAAAACTAATTACCAATACATACCAGTATTTTTCCTGTTTTGGCAAGTAGTAACGCATGTTATTGCTGACAATGATGCAACAGGTGGCAAGTGTAAGATTAGAGATAAGGCTATCGCATATTGCTTCAGCATGCGTGATACCAAAATTCAATAACACACTATAATGCACCATTGCCCATGCCACCCAGCCGGCAGCAAAAACAAGTTTGAATTTATTATTTGATATGGGTGAGGTTGTCAATGGTTTATTGGGTTTCACACAAAGACGCAAAGTTAGGAAAGGCACAAAGTATTTGCCTTAATTCATAATTCCTAATTCGCTAAAAGGCAGAAACACTAATCTAATAACTTCTTATTTCAATTCCAGCAAAAACACAGGAGCCATGTAGTACCAGCACTTTCTTTGCATCAATGTTGGCAGTTTGCCATGGACGTTTATCATCCACTCCATGAAATACACCTGCTATTTCGTTCTGCACTACCCAATGTGGTGGTATCAGCAATTTAACCCCGCCAAAAACCAGTTTCAATTCTATTATTGCCTTATCCTGTATATCGGACTGGGTAAGGTCAATTTCTCCTCCACCAAAAACACAATTGATCTCTCCTCCCTTGAAATTCTTTGAAAGTTTCATGGTCTTGATGCCGCTGAATACTGCATAGGCTTCAATATAATCGTCTCCATCTTTGAGATCGGCATTGGGGTCATCTTTTTTCCAGGAAGCATCCCCTGCATAAGAATCCTGCCATTTTCTTTTCCAATGAAACCTGTCGCGCCACTTGCTCCTTGGCCTTACTATATAAAGGATACCTATCCATACCACGATCAAAGGGACAATATAATTATGAAAATGATTTTGTGGCATTTGGTTATCCAACAGGTTGATGCCCCCTATAAATACCATTATCCATCCTCCAAGATTGCGGAAATTATGCCTGACCAGGATAAAAAGGCCCAGGTAGATCAGCCCTGATTCCCATGTAAACATCCATTCGGGTAAGGGAGCCCCTGCCCGGTAGGCCAGCCAGGCCAGGCCACCCACTACCAGGAATATTCCTGTATAAATGCGCTGTTCACTCTTAGGTTGATTTGAATCCATTTTTGTGGTTTATGATACAAATCTAATTATTGTTCACAGGTATAAAAGGAGCTTTAGGTTATTATGGGCCGAAAGGGCGGTAAATACAGGCAAACTGTCGGTAAAATTTGCAATATTGTTTCCACATCTTCCGCCACGTACTGCTTTCACTTTGCTGAATGGTTATCTTTACCCGATAAAACCCGTTTGTATGCTGAAAGTTGGTGTTTTTGGTGTAGGCCATTTAGGCAAGTTTCATCTGAATAACTGGAAGGAAATAGAAGGCATTAAACTCGTAGGTTTTTTTGACCCGAATAATGAATCTGCCAAACAGGTAACGGAACAATATGGCCTGAAGCGGTATATGGATGAGGACAAACTGATGGATGCCTGCGATATCATTGATGTGGTAGTACCCACCGACCGGCATTTTGAAGTTTGTATGGCGGCTGTAAGAAAAGGCAAACATGTTTTTGTAGAGAAACCTCTGACGCATACTATACAAGAAGCAAAGGACCTGGTGAATATGGTGAAGGAAGCAAATGTAAAAATGCAGGTAGGGCATGTAGAAAGATTCAACCCTGCTTTTTTAGCTGTAAAGGATTTGAATTTGAATCCTATGTTCATTGAAGTGCACCGCCTGGCACAATTTAATCCGCGTGGCACAGAAGTGAGTGTGATCCTTGACCTGATGATCCATGATATTGATATTATCCTGAGCCTGATAAAAAGTGATGTAAAAAATATTTTTGCAAGTGGTGTGGCAGTGATGACGGATACACCTGATATTGCTAACGTGCGCATTGAATTTAATAATGGCTGTGTGGCCAACCTGACCAGCAGCCGCATCAGTATGAAAAAAATGCGCAAGATGCGCCTGTTTCAGAAAGATGCCTATATGGGTATTGATTTTCTGCAGAAAAAAACTGAGATCATCAAGCTGAAACAACCCGGCGATACCAATGTTTTTTCTTTCGACCTGGAAACACCCAATGGTAAAAAAACAATCGCCGTTGCCAACCCTGAAATATCACAGGTAAATGCGATTCGGCTGGAATTGGAAAGTTTCGTAAATTCAATCAATAATAATACCCCCACAGTGGTCAGCGAGATAGATGGCCTGCTCGCAATGGAAGTTGCGCACCTGATCTTGTCAAAAATAAGCAACACAAATATTTTAGTGTAAGTACATGACCGGAACAAAATTGCATGGAAGTGGCTGGCAGCAGTCTGTCAAACAAGTATCAGATATCCTGATATCAGTTCTGGCATTGGTGGTATTGAGTCCGCTCCTGTTGTTTGTGATCACCCGAACCTGGCTTTCATCAAAAGGAAGTATTATTTATTCGCAGGAACGCATCGGTTACCGCGGAAAAAAATTTACCATCTATAAATTCCGGAGCATGTATTCGCATGCGGAAGAAACGGGGCCTGCATTATCCTTCGACCGTGATCCGCGCATCACACCCTGGGGAAGAACGATGCGGAAATGGAGGATGGATGAGTTACCGCAATTATGGAATATTATTATTGGAGATATGAGCCTGGTGGGGCCAAGGCCTGAAAGACAATATTATATTGACAGGATCAAAGAACGCATGCCTTCTTATGATTTGCTACTGGAAGTGAAGCCTGGGCTTACCTCTGCAGGCATGGTAAAATTTGGTTATGCTTCCACAATAGATGAAATGATAGAACGCATTCAGTATGATCTTGCTTACATGCGCAATGCTTCGCTCTTCTCGGACCTTAAAATAATGATTCACACTTTGCTGATCATTTTATCGGGCAAAGGAAAGTAAACGATCATGCAACCGAAAATTTCCATCATACCATCTTCGGAAATAGACAAGAGTAAATGGGATGTATGTATTGCGAATGCCAATAACAGTTTTATTTATGGCCATTCATTTTATTTGGATGCCATGGCGGATCATTGGGATGGATTGATCATTGACAATTATACAGCAGTAATGCCATTGCCCTGGAGAAAAAAATTGGGTATCCGTTATTGTTACACACCTGCTTTCACACAGCAGTTGGGTTTATTTGGGGATAAGGATTTAGTGGGAGAAGAAATACTTCAGACAATAAAAAAACATATTCGTTATGGCGACCTGATGCTGAATCATGAGAATGGTTTTATTCAATTGCAGGAAACCGTCCGTACTTGTACCAATTTGGTCATCGATCTTTCCGATGGCTATGAGATCATTCGTACGCACTATAAAAAAGACCTGCTCGACAATCTTGCCAAAGCAGCAAAAGAGGAATTTGTATTTGATACCACCAGAACTATTGAAGCCATCATTGATCTGTATCAAAAGCTGTATCGTGAAAGAACAATGCATGTGAAAAGCAGCGACTACCAGAATTTTACCGGCCTTTGTTTTTTATTGAAGGAGAAGGGCCACTGTTTTACAAGAAGTATAAAAGATATCAATGGGAGGCTGCTATGTGCGGGGTTGTTTTTAAATGATGCACGCAGGATCTATAATATCATGAATATTACCACCATTGATGGAAGGGTAACAGAAGCCAATCATTTATTAATAGATTCAGTTATCCGTGAGTTTGCAGGAGAGAATTTATTGTTTGATTTTGAAGGCTCTGACCTGCCGGGAGTAAAAAGTTTTTACCAGAAATTTGGCGCAGTGGACCAGCCTTATTATCACTGGCATTTTAATGAGTTGCCTTGGGTGGTGAAGTTGGTAAAAAAGTAGTTTTAGCTGTTTTTAACCACAATGGCCCCCGCATTAGCGGGGCAGGCTACAAGGAGGCTCTAAGAACACAAGGAATCCCTTGTGCCCATTGTGACTCCCTTGTGCTCCTTGTGGTTAAATAAAAAAGATAGAGAATATTATAGTTTTTGTGGTGCCCTTCTTTCTTCCAATATTTTTTCTGCAACTACTAAATCTATCGGGCGGGTTACTTTGATATTATCATACTCCCCTTCTATCAGAAATATTTCCTGCCCGGATGCTTCTACCACAGTTGCTTCATCTGTAAAATCTTCCCGGTATTCCTGGAAAAATGCGGGCAATAGTATAGTGCTTCTGAAAGTTTGTGGTGTTTGAATGATGCGTACTGAATTTCTATCTGCAACAGCCTGCCCCTCTTCATCAACGATGCGAATACTATCTGTTGCTGCAACAGCAGGTATGGCGCTTCCTTTATGCAGTGCTTGTGCAAAACACCGTTGAAGCAATTTATCCGTTACTAAACATCTCACACCATCATGCACAAAAATGATCGATTCATCTGTTATCAATTTCAGCCCGTTTTGTACAGAATGAAATCTTGTCTTACCACCGGCTATCACGGTAACCCTTTCGGCAGCGCCTGTCATGGATGCAAAATTTTCTCCTTCTTTCAAATGTGCTTCGGGAAGTACAAGGATGATCTGCAGATCTTCAAATGCATGCAAAAATGTTTGGAGCGTGTACCATAACAATTGTTTCCCTGCCAAAACAAGAAATTGTTTGGGAATAGTGCTTCCCATTCTTTGCCCTTCGCCGCCGGCAACAATAACCGCGTACTTTTTCATGGTATCAAAAATAAGCGCAGGATTCGGGTAAATAATACGTCTGATTATTTTGGTGATAAAATGTTTCACTTATACTTTTGCACAATGAAGTTGATGGGTGTATCCATATTATTGTTATTGACCCTTGCCACTTCTTTCTCCAAATGGGCGCTTATAGCAGAATACCGCCTCAACCAGAAATATATTGCAGAAAAACTCTGTATCAACCGCACCAAGCCTAAAAGCTGCTGTGCAGGCAAATGCTACCTGGGCAAACAACTCAATACAGATGAGCAGGGCTCTTCGAAAGGGATGCCTTCCACTGGAAAAGAGAAAATGGATATCCAGTTGTTTTGCGAAAAGCAGGGCAAGGTTGCATCATTCTCCCCCGGCATATTTCTCATTCATCATTCTATACTGGTAAATCTTATTCCACAAGGAATTTGCAAAGGTTGTTTTCACCCTCCCCAGGCTTAACAGGCATTTTATTTGATACCTGTTATTAATTTATTTCAAAAATTATCATTAATGAAAAGGATATATTTTGCTATTGCGTTATGCGCATTAGCGATAAGTAGTATTGCCTGCGATATATGCGGTTGTGGTGGCGGGAACTTCTACCTGGGCATGCTGCCAAAATTCAAGCACCGTTTTTTTGGGGTCCGTTATCAATATATGAGTTCTTATACCCAATTGGCTGCAGACGCGAGCCAGTTCAGCTACAATTATTATAATACGATTGAACTTTGGAACGGATGGAATATTGGGAACAAATGGCAGTTGCTCACTTTTGTTCCTTACCGTATCAATAAGCAGGTGGATGATGACGGCATTTCTTCCAACAGCGGGTTAGGCGATATTTCCTTACTTGCCAATTACCAGTTATTCCATACCCGTAAAGTGAATGATAAGAATGTTGCAGTGGAACAGGAATTATGGATCGGTGGCGGTATCAAGCTCCCTACCGGCCGCTTCAAAGCTAATGTGAACGATCCTGCCACCACCATTGCAGATGTAAACGCACAACTTGGTACGGGAAGTACCGATTTTATTGCTAATGTCATGTATGATATAAGTATTAACAGTTTTGGCGTGAACACAACAGCTACCTATAAAGTGAACACCACTAAAAACAGTTACCAGTTTGGCGACAAGTTCATTGCAAGCAGTCTCGCTTATTACCGTTTTCGAACAAATGGAATGGGTATTTCTCCCAATCTGGGATTGATGTATGAAAATACTGCAGGCAATCTTTTACAAGGACAAAAGGTTACTGCCACAGGAGGTTATGTTTCTTCCA
The DNA here is from genome assembly GCA_903884185.1 of uncultured Chitinophagaceae bacterium. Taxonomy (GTDB): domain Bacteria; phylum Bacteroidota; class Bacteroidia; order Chitinophagales; family Chitinophagaceae; genus CAISDV01. Next base: position 9,742 of record CAISDV010000028.1, read on the forward strand.
TTACAACTGGGGTTGAACTAAGCCTGGATAAGATCGCAATTGGATGCACTTTGCAAACGCCATTTGATCAGAATTATGCGGCAGGGCAAACACAATTAAAAATGAGAGGGACTGTTCACGTAACTCTTGCGTTATAAAATATTATTTCCACTTTGCTTTTAAATGTCCCAGGTAACCACATGAAAGAGATCTCGATTTAAGGGTCGCAAAAGTCCACAGATATTTTCTCAAAAACAAAGGAGGCTGCCAAAGCAGCCCCCTTTTTCTTCTCATGTGCACTGTTTCTCAACAGTTATTTATAAATAGAAACTTCATTATACCCTTTGCTGTTCTTTACGCCACGGTACATTCCTGCGCTATTAAATATCATGGCATGGTTTCCTTTTGCATCAACGCCGATCATGCCACCTTCACCATTCATTTTCATTAGTTTTTCATTCACAACAATATTCATCGCTTCCTGCAAACTGAACCCTTTGTATTCGATCAAACAACTCACGTCATATGCCGCCACACTGCGAATAAACATTTCGCCATGCCCCGTGCAACTGATACCACAAGTGGCATTATTGGCATAAGTACCACTGCCTATCATCGGGCTATCACCAATACGCCCATACTTTTTATTGGTCATACCGCCCGTACTGGTTGCCGCTGCAATATTTCCATTAGAATCAAAAGCAGTAGCGCCTACCGTTCCGAATTTTTTATCCTTTAATAATTCTTCCAGGTGATGATGGGTATGATCGAGGGAATAATTATCTGAATCGCGGATCGCTTTCCACTGGTCGTACCTGAACTGCGAAAAAAAATATTCATCGGGTTCCAATTTCACTCCCTGTTTGATCGCAAAATCATTGGCTCCCTTGCCGCTTAAAAAAACATGGTTACTGTTACGCATGACTTCCGTAGCCAGTTCAATAGGATTACGGACATTCCTGATCCCTGCAACAGCGCCTGCACTCAGATCGCTTCCATCCATAATAGCTGCATCCATTTCCTGCACACCTTTTTTTGTAAATACAGAACCACGGCCTGCATTAAAAAGAATATTGTCTTCTAAAATAACTAAAGATGCCTTTACTGCATTCACAGCAGTACCACCTTCTTTCAAAACTGCATACCCCGCTTCGAGGCCCGACTGTAATCCTTCGAGATAAGCTTTTTCAAGGCCGGGCGACATATCTTCTTTGAGAATGGTTCCAGCACCACCGTGAATAACAATAGTAAAATCAGCCATAGAGAGGTTTATTTTCCGTCCCCGAAATTAGTCCATAAATCAACTAAGAATTTTGAAGAAAAATTCAGCGCAGCTAAAAAGCATCCAAGTATGTGGGCTATTTATTAGATAGTTATCAATGCAGCAAGAGTTTGCATTCCTGCAATAGCTTCTCTTTATTGATAGCGGCAGTACCCACTTCCTCGCATACCAATCCGCCGGCAATATTTGCCATGGCAGCAGCGAGGGACATATCTTTTGTAGCTGCATAAGCCAAAGATGCAACGGCAATAACGGTATCTCCTGCGCCACTTACATCTGCTACATTGCGGATATGCGAAGGAATGATATGTGATTTGGCAGATGATTGATAGAACACACCTTTTTCGGATAAAGTGATAAACGAAATTTGATGCTTCAAAACATCATGAAGCGATTGGTGTACATTTTTTAATGATTTTTCATCCACTTCTTCCAATAATAAATTGAGCCCTTCTTTTACTTCTTTGAGATTGGGTTTGAATATGTCAACATTTTTATACGAAAAGAAATTTTTCTTCTTGGGATCAACAGCGCTTACAACATTGTGTTCTTTACATAATGCTATCAGCTCCTGTATCACTCTTTCGGTTAAAACACCTTTGTTATAATCCGCGAAGATGAGAACATCCGGCTTATTGGCCGTGAACAATTCTTTCACATGTTTTAATAAAGCATCTTCCAAATTGCTATCAATGTCTTTTGTTATTTCGGCATCCAGGCGCATCATCTGCTGGTTACGGCTGATGATACGGGTTTTGTTGGTGGTGACCCTTTTAGCCGACACAACCAAATGCTCAGTATTGATCCCATTTTTCTGAAAAAGTTGTGTGAGTTGTTTTCCATCCTCATCATCACCTATTACAGAAATAATGCTTGTAGCTGAACCTAATGCGATCGTGTTCAAAGCAGTATTACCTGCCCCACCAATGCGGTATTCTTTTTTATCGAGCGCTACTACAGGCACAGGTGCTTCGGGAGAAATGCGGTCAACATGCCCCCACCAGTAAGTATCCAGCATTACATCGCCCACCACCGCTACTTTGATGTTTGCAAGATCAGCAAAGAGTTTTTCGAAATCCATTATTCAGTTTTTTTTCCGCCTGCAAGATAATACAAAGGAATCCCTGCCAATGCTATGGCAAGTCCCCATAAAGAATAAGTAGGCGACGCCCATACCAATCCCACACAAAAAGAAACAGCCAAAATAATATAGATCAATGGCAGGATCGGATAACCAAATGCTTTATATGGCCTTTCTATATCAGGGCGTTTTTTGCGGAGAATGAATATCCCTATGATCGTGAGTATATAAAATATCACCACCACAAAAGAAACCATCGTCAACAGGTCGCCATATTTTCCACTTAAACAAAGAATACTTGCAACTAATGCCTGTAACCATAATGCGTAACCTGGCACTGCATTTTTATTAAGCTCCCCTGTTTTCTTGAAGAACAATCCATCCTTCGCCATTGAATAATACACCCTGGCGCCGGCAAGTATCAAACCATTATTACAACCAAATGTAGAGATCATCACCATCACTGCTATCACAACTGTTCCTGCAGTTCCAAAGATCGCATTGGCGGCAGTAACAGCTACGCGATCGTTCTCTGCAAAAGCGATCGACTGCAATGGCAACACATGCAGGTACATGAGATTGGTAGTGATATAAATAATTGTAACAATTGAAGTTCCCAGGAAAAGGCTTAGCCCGATATTGCGTTTTGGATTTTTGATCTCACCTGCAATAAAAGTGACATTGTTCCAGGAGTCGCTGCTGAAGATGGAACCCACCATGGCTGCAGCGATGGCTCCTATCAATACCCCGCCGGATATAGGTTGCCAGCTTGTTGAATGCAAGGCGCCTGCTGCATCTTTTGCACCGGCATCCTGCATAGCCTGGAAACCTGTTTGCATATTTTCATGCCAGAAACTATGCTTGGTCAATAGAAAACCAAATATCACCAATCCAAATAAAGAAACAAGTTTAGTGAATGTAAATGTGTTCTGTATGATCTTTCCCCCTTTGATCCCGCGTGTATTACTATAGGTGAGTAATACTATCAGGGCTATCGCCAGCAATTGTGCAGCAGAAATTTTAATAAATCCAAGATCAGCAATGATATTACTTTCCCCAACGGATGGGATCAAATACGCAGTGAACTTGCTGAATGCTACAGCCACTGCGGCAATGGTAGCGGTTTGTATCACGGAGAAAAAACTCCAGCCAAACAAGAAACCTGTCAATGGGTTGTAAGCCTCTTTCAGGTAAACATATTGCCCGCCTGCTTTGGGGTACATGCCGCTTAGTTCGCCATAACTAACTGCTGCAGTAATGGTCATGAATCCGGTAATAAGCCATACCACTATCAGCCAGCCTGCGCTGCCAACATTTCTTGTGATATCTGCGCTTACAATGAAGATGCCCGAGCCGATCATTCCGCCTGCAACGATCATGGTAGCATCTAATAAACCAAGGGTGGGTTTGAAGGATGTATTACTCATAAGAATCCCGCTGTTTTGGCAGCGGGATTGAAGATAGTAAAATGATTTGAGTTCAGAAGCTGTTTTAGTTTTTCTTCTTATGCATTTCATTCAGCCCTTTTACCAGGTCTGAGGTAATATTATATGCCGTATCCTTATAATAGATCAGGTCGGGCGTATTGGAAAAGATATATGAGTAGCCCTTGTCTTTATTATATTGCTTCAAATAATCTTCAACGGTCTTCTTTACATCCTGTAACCTTTTCACAGCTTCATCCTGCATTTCCTGCTGTTTCATTTGTTCAGTCTGCTGGTATTCTTTTTCGCGCTGCGCGAGATCCTGGCTGGCATGTTGCTGCTCTGCCGGTGTCATCGCATTTCCTTTGCCCTGGTATTCTTTTACTTTGGCCATATAGGCGCTGCGTAACACAGAAAGCTCATTACTTTTTTGTTGTTCGAGGGTCTGCAAAGTGCCTCTCACTTCTTTATAATATTCGTAATGATTTTTGAGGGAGTCATCTTCAAAATAAGCGATCCTGAAACTTCCACCCACATTGGCAGGTGTATTGCTTGATAGTGCAGCGGCTGGCGCTTTGGAAGAAAAGTGCAGGTAGAAAAGTGTGGCTACTGCCAAAAGCAAAACAATATTTAAGACCTGGGTAAAATTTTTCATCGGCGTTATTTAGGCGTTAAAATTAGTTTTTAAAACAAAAACGAAAGTGTTAAAAAGCGTTGGCAATTCTGGCTTAGGGGTAAAAAAAGTAGGAAGTGATTAGCTTCCTACTTCAAATATGCATTAAATATGGGTCACTCTCCAGATCACTCTTCATCATCAAAGCTCATCGCTTCCCTGGTGGTAGTGAGTACTTCATATTCTTCTTTACTTCCTACGATCATGTTCTCAAAATCACGCTGCCCGCTTCCGGCTGGTATCAGGTGGCCTGTGATCACATTCTCTTTCAATCCCATCATGTAATCTGCCTTGCCATTGATAGCGGCAGAGCTTAACACTTTGGTTGTTTCCTGGAATGATGCGGCAGAGATCCAGCTTTGTACACCCAGTGAGGCTTTGGTAATACCTAATAATACCGGCTGTGCTGTAGCTGGTTTGGCATCCCTTACTTCCACCAGTTTCTTATCGGCCCTGCGGAGGATGGAATTTTCTTCCCTCAATTCACGCAAAGTAATGATCTGTCCGGCTTTCATTTTGGCGCTTTCGCCTGAGCTGGTAACAACTTTCTTATCAAAGATCCTGTCGTTCTCATCAATAAATTCAAACCTGTCTTCCAGGTCCTCTTCAAGGAATTTAGTATCGCCGGCATCAACAATTTCAACTTTCTTCATCATCTGCCTAACGATCACTTCAACGTGTTTATCGTTGATCTTCA
>CAISDV010000029.1 GCA_903884185.1 uncultured Chitinophagaceae bacterium
CAGGTTAACAAATGTGTCATAATCTGCTACCCATATTTCATCACCTAATATTATAGGCTGAGGATTTCCATAATTTCCAGCCAATTCAATCTTTTCAATTATTTTATCTTGGCTTAGACTATATCTGTAAAGAGAGCCATCCCGCTGAACTGTAAAGATCAATTCATCATTCAATTCTGTTACACCGGTTAAGCCTTGGTATCCGAAATCAAAATCTCCATTTGTATACCAGTCAATTTTTTCATCTTCTAAATGAATAATTCCGGTTTCTATTTTTAACAGATGGAAGTTAAATACATTATTCAGGCTTAAGCCGGCTATATAATATTTAGGAACAAATTGACAAAATGAAACATCCCCCTGAAAAGAAGTTTTGAAGTTATCAAATGAAATTCTGCAATATTCTTTTTGGACATTATCAAAATGATGAATAGATATTTCTACTTTGGAGCCCTCGTAATTATGAACCACCGAAAAGTACCCATCTTCCCCTTCAGTAGTGGTTAAATATTTTGAGTCAGATAATTTGATAATTGTATTTTCTTCTTTGAGGCCGTCATATACCCACAAACTTCCTTTGTCAACCCATCCTAGATTAGAGATTGCCTTTTGTAAAGTTTCATTGAATATCATATAGCATAAAGCTAATTAAAACGAACAATAGATCGAAACTGTGAAGAATTAGAGAGAAGGAAATAAAAAAGGAAAGGTGGTTAGCCTTTCCTTGAGAGTAGTCCCGACAGGAATCGAACCTGTATCAAAAGTTTAGGAAACTTCTATTCTATCCCCGTCCGACTGGCGTCAGCCGGGCGGGCATTGAACTACTAAATAAGAAAAGCGCCAAACAGCGCTTTATGTAGTCCCGACAGGCATCGAACCTGTATCAAAAGTTTAGGAAACTTCTATTCTATCCATTGAACTACGGGACCAAGGGGTGCAAAAATAAGGTATCCAGTTATAATTTTAAGCTGGATTCAATTTTGTAAGTTGCATCGCATCATTTAATTATATCTCAATGAACAAAATAAAACTTATCCTGTTAGTTATGTTATCAGCATTAAGTATCCAATCCCGCGCCCAGGCGCCCCATTTCAACCACAACGCCATTTTTGTAGTTGACCTGCAAAAGAGTGCAGATTTCTATGAGAAGGTGATGATGTTTGATAAAATAGCCGAACCCTTTCATGATAACAAACATATATGGTTTAAAATAGGCGAGCATAATCAGTTGCATGTAATACAGGGCGCCAAGGAGATCATCCCGCACGATATCAATATACACATGGCTTTCTCAGTACCCTCTCTCGAAAAATTTATACAACACCTCGAAGAGAAACATATAAAATATAGTAACTCAGCCCAGAACTCCACCAAGCCAACTGCCCGCCCGGATGGAGTAACACAGATCTACCTGCAAGACCCGGATGGGTATTGGATTGAGATCAATGATGACAAGTATTGATTAAGATCACGCCAGAGGCGGACAGGTTCGTAGGATTTAAAGATTGTAGGATTCTTGAGTCCCCTGAGTCTCTTTTGTCCCATGTAATTCTTTTTGGCATACTTTCTTTGCTCGCGAAACTTCGGGATTTGCTTCCTTTGCCCTTTTGCCCGTCCGAATGGCATAGCCGGGCGGGCATGAAAACCTTATCTTTGCCCCCCGCAAAAACAAAGCAATGAAATTCTATAACGTCATAATAAAGTATCGCTTCTGGCTTGGACTTCTTGCGATAGCTCTTGCTATTACCGTTAATATCATGAGCAGTTTCTGGCCATCTTTCATTTTATATTTTGTTGGAGTGATCGCATTGTTCAGCCATTTTTTTATCGGCCCCATGCGCTTGATACAGGAACCCATGGAACAAGGTAACGTAGAGGAAGTAAGAAAAATATTAGCAACGATCTGGTTCCCTGGGCTTTTATACAAACCCGTTCGCTCTACTTATTATACTGTTCTTGGCAACCTGTCAATGATGGAACAGGATTTTGATAATGCTGAAATATATTTAAAGAAAAGCAGTTCACTCGGTTCACCCATGCCCGAAGCAGAAGGAGCCAACAAACTGCAACTGGGAATGATGGCCATGCAACGCGGCGATCTGAAACAGGGAGAAAGTTATATCCGCGCAGCCATCCGCCTCGGCATACCCGATAAAGAAAGTGAGGCCGTTGCTTATTTAAGCATGTGCCAGATATTCATGAACAAAAGAGAGTTCCGCGCCGCAAAAGATTTTTTCAGAAAAGCAAAAGCCTGTAAGCCAAAAACGAAACAAGTGGTTGACCAGGTGAGGGAGATTGAGAAGTATATTTCACGGATCCCCGGATAAGCATTTACGATTTCAGATATACGATTTACGATTTATTTCAGAGTGTAACACACTAAATAAATCCCGGCTTTCTAAAATTGAGTGTGTATAATACAGAAGTGCTGTATGCTTCGGACAAATCGTAAATCGTACATCGTAAATTACTCCAACGCCTGGTACACCAAATTCTTAAATTTCTCTCCTAATTCCCCATGCCTGTTGGGATATATCTGCAAAACAAACTGCGCCACTATTTTTTCTTTGGGATCTATCCAGTAACCGGAACTAAACATACCACCCCAACTGAAAGTACCAATGCTTGACATAGTTCTTCCACTGTTTTTTTCTAGCACCACTTCAAACCCCAAACCAAAAGAAGTGTTGCCGCGCAGGTCGCCCACCTGGTTGGTTGTCATCATGTGAATGGTATGCGGACTTAATATTCTGTGCCCGTTATATTCACCATCATTCAATAACATTTGCATAAAAATGGCATAATCGTATGCTGTTGAAGAAAGTCCGCCGCCCCCGGAAAAGAATGTTTGACTGGTATTGGGATAGTCGGGATAAAAATCACCATTCACCCATAATTTTTCATGCGCCGGAACAATATGCCTTGTTTTATCTTCTGTATACAATGTTGCAAGGCGTGATTGTTTTTCTTTAGGGATGTGGAAATAAGTATCCTTCATTCCAATTGGTTCAAATATTTTCTTCTGAAAATAATCGCTCAGGCTCATGCCGCTCAATACTTCTACTAAATAACCCAGTACATCTACATTCAATCCGTATGTCCATTTTTCGCCGGGCTGATGCGAGAGTGGTAGTTTGGCAAGACGAAGAATATTATCAGACAGAACCATCCCGTCAACCAATCCAATTCCGCCTACAACACCTGCTTTATAATAGATCGCATTCATTTCAGGGCTTCCTATCTGTGCATAACCAATACCCGAAGTATGTGTGAGAAGATCACGGATGGTAACCGCTCTCTTTGCCGCCACTGTTGTGTAGCTACTGTCTTCTTTGTTGAATTTGTCAAGCACGCGCTGGCCGGCAAATGCAGGAATATATCTTGAAATGGGATCGTCCAGTAAAAATTTTCCTTCTTCAAACAACATCATCACTGCCACACTCGTGATCGCTTTTGTTTGCGATGCAATGCGAAAGATCTCATCTTTCTGCATGGGTTTGTTATTGGCCTTGTCGTCATAACCTGCAGCTTTATAATAAACGATCTTACCATCTTTCGCTACCAGTGAGATGGCGCCTGCGATCCAGCCGCTGTCTATGTATTGCTGAACCACCTTATCAATTCTTTGCAAACGTTCTGCAGAAAAATGATTTGCTCCCGGAACGCTCATCGTGAGCACAGGATTTTTTGAAGATTGCGCAGACACAACATAATATGCGCAGATAATGATAAGGGCAAGTAGTGTAGTTTTTTTCATGTGAGGAGTTTGAGGTACTAAGATGCGAAGTTTCGCGCAAATCCCGAAGTTTCGGGAGCAAAGATTAAAAAGGCGCAAAGAAAAAAAACAAAAAGAGCTACATGGGACAAGAGCGTCTCAGGGGACTCGGAAAAAATTATTAGCCTTTAACTCCCACAAGTCAAAATCCTATCATCTTTTAATCATACGAACCTGTCCGCCTCTGGCGTGATCCTAATACTGACAATGTACTTTCTATTATCTTAGCATAATTCGCATGTTCCAATTCATGTATGCGTTTCGCCAAACTCTCTGCCGTATCATCTTCCTTCACTTCACATTTTGCCTGGAAAATATGTTCACCCTCATCAAACTTATCATTGACATAATGTATCGTAATGCCACTTTCTTTTTCTTTGTTCGATAAAACAGCTTCATGCACATGATGCCCGTACATTCCCTTGCCACCATATTTTGGCAAGAGTGCCGGATGTATGTTGATGATCTTATTAGGGTAAGCTTCGAGCAACCGCTGTGGTATCTTCCATAAAAAACCAGCAAGGACAATAAAATTGATACTGGCAGACTTTAATTCATCTACATAGGCGTTGCCTTTAAAAAAAACATCTTTCTCAATAATTAATGAAGGGATATTATTTTTTGAAGCGATAGACAAAACTCCTGCATTAGCCTTGTTGGAAACAACCAAAGCCACCCTAATACCAGTGTGCCCGGCAAAGTGCTCTATGATCTTTTGGGCATTACTGCCTGCCCCCGACGCAAAAACCGCGATGTTTGTTTTGGCCATTGCGTAAAAATACTGTCTTACCGCTTATTTACCCCCTTGCCCTGCCGGGGATATAAAAAGATATTTTATATATGAACATTAAATAGGGTATAATGTGCATCTTATAAAAGAAGAAAAACCCGGAAATCGCCTGAAAATCAAGCCTGGTAAGGATAAAAAAAATCTTTTAACAATGTGTTTTTGTCACTATCCTGTCATATTTTTGCAGCCATCGATGGTTAGTTTCACACATTTAGAACAACAGTTTGTGAATATGATATCCCACAAAAGAATAGCCAAAACAATCTTAGTAATCTCCCTCATTTTCCTGGGTTCTTTTATCAATAATAAAGTGCAGGCGCAGGACGGTAAAACACTGTTCAATACCAATTGCGCTTCCTGCCATAAGGTGGATGCGGTTTTGACCGGCCCGGCTTTATTGGGCGTAGAAGACCGCTGGCATGGCGACAGGGTAAAACTGCATGCATGGATCCATAACAGCCCTGCATTTCTGGCTACAGGAGATAAATATGCTAACGACCTGTTCAACCAGTTCAATAAACAGGCCATGACAGCCTTTAAAGACCAGTTGAGCGATAAGGATATTGACGCGATCTTAGATTGGATCAAAGTATGGAAAGCGCCTGTTACAGCAGTAGCGGGCGGTGTAGCGGATAAGGGTGGCGAAAGCGATAACTCTCTTTTATTTGGTATCCTCACACTGATCCTTGCTGTAGTGGCTTTCACTTTGATGCAGGTAAACAGTAACCTGAAAAAACTATCAGCCGATAAAGAAGGGATACATGCAGATGAGCCCATCCCGGTTTGGAAGAACAAAGCATACATCGCCGTGGTAGTGGTAATATTATTCCTTGTTGGAGGCTATTATACTACTATGGGCGCTATCGGCCTGGGCCGAAACAAAGGCTACCAACCCGTTCAGCCTATTTACTATTCTCATAAAGTACATGCCGGTGTTAACCAGATCAATTGCCTTTATTGCCACACAGGCGCTTACCAGGGAAAGCAGGCTACTATTCCATCTGTGAACATTTGTATGAACTGTCATAAGGCCATCAACTCTTACAAAGGCGAGAAACTGGTGAATGAGGAAGGCGAAGAAGTGAATGGTACTGCACAAATACAGAAACTATACGAATACGCCGGGTTTGATCCGGCCAAACCAAACGACTGGGATGCATCCAAAGCAAAACCTATTGAATGGACAAGGATCCATAACCTGCCCGACCATGTATATTTCAACCACTCACAGCACGTAATTGCAGGTAAAGTACAATGCCAGACCTGCCATGGTGAGATCACCAATATGAATGAAGTAAAACAGTTCAGTGAATTAAGTATGGGCTGGTGCGTGAACTGCCACAGGGAAACAAAAGTTCAGTTCAAGGATAACGGCTTCTATAGTATTTATGAAAAATACCATGAAGACCTGAAGAATGGCAAGATCGATACAGCAAAAGGAATTACAGTAGAAAAGATAGGTGGAACAGAGTGCCAGAAATGTCACTATTAATAATGGTTCGGCACATTATCGAATTTATCAAATTGATATAATGGAGCAAAAAAAGCATTGGCAAAGTTTTGGGGAAATGAATGATTCCAAGGCATACAGGGAATCTGTAAAAGACGAATTTGCAGAAGATCTTTCTATTGAAAAAGAGACTGGTTTTCTTAGCACACCCACGCCGCGCAGGGATTTCTTAAAATATTTGGGTTTTAGCACCGCCGCTGCTGCACTTGCTGCAAGTTGCGAAGTGCCGGTAAAAAAATCGATACCGTTTGCCAATAAACCGGAAGATATTGTTCCTGGCGTTGCTAATTATTATGCTACAACTTATGTTCAGGATGGAGATGTGATCAGCGTAGTGGCTAAAGTAAGAGATGGCCGTCCGATCAAGATTGAAGGAAATGAATTATGCCCTATCACACAAGGCGGTACTTCTGCAAGAGTGCAGGCTTCGGTGCTTGACCTGTATGATACAGCCAGGCTGCGTTTCCCAACAATCAATTCAAATGGCAAACCTACTGAAGCAACTTTTGAAGCAATAGATAAAGCCATTGGCGATGCTATGGGATCTTCCGCTGCAGTAATATTGACAAGTACTGAAACTTCTCCTTCTACCAAAGATGCGATCGCACAATTTTTAGCAAAACATCCAGGTAGCAAACACGTGATGTATGATGCCGTTTCTTACAGCGGTATTTTATTAGCGAATGAAACTACTTACGGAAAAAAAGTAATTCCTTCTTATCGTTTTGATCTTGCAAAAACAATCGTAAGCCTTGGTGCTGATTTTCTTGGCACCTGGATAAGCCCGGTTGAATTTGCAAAACAATATTCAAAGGGTAAAAAAATAAATGAGAAAAAGCCTGAAATGAGCCGCCACATTCACTTTGAAAGTGTAGCGAGCATGACAGGTTCTAATGCGGATGAAAGATTTTTACACCGTCCATCAGAAGCAGGTGCAGTTGCCGTTGCTTTATTAAATGCAGTGAACGGACAAAGCGTTTCTGTGAGCGATGCCAAATTAAAAGCAGGCATTATTAAAACAGCGAAAGAATTAAATGCAAATAAAGGCGCTGCATTGGTTGTGAGTGGAAGCAATGATGTGAATGTGCAGATTGTTGTAAACGCGATCAACGAAGCATTGCAGTCGGGTGGTAAAACAATCGACTGGAGCCGTATCAATAATACACGCCAGGGAGTAGATGGTGATTTTGCCAAACTGGTAGATGATATGAATGCAGGAACTGTTGGTGCTTTGCTGATACATGGCGCTAACCCAGCATACACCTGGTGCAATGCAGATAAATTTGCAAGTGGTATTAAAAAAGTAAAACTGTCTGTGTCCTTCAATTCAAAAAATGATGAGACCACACAGCTTTGTAAATATTCCATCCCTGATCATCACTACCTCGAAAGCTGGGGCGATGCAGAAGCAAAGACAGGGTATTTCTCTTTGATGCAGCCTACCATCAATCCATTATTCAAAACCCGCCAGTGGCAGGACAGTTTATTAAAATGGAGTGGTGCAACAACTGATTACGCCGGATTAGTAAAAACAAATTGGGTAAAAAAATTAGGTAGTGAAGCAAACTGGGATACAGAATTGCAATTGGGAGTAGTATCGCCGAAAGAGTCAGGCACACCCATGTCAGTTATAGCAGGAACTTCATATAACGGAAGTTCTGTTGCAGGCGCTGTTTCAGCGATCTCTTCTGCAAAGAAAGGCGGCAAGACAGAATTGGTTTTATACGAAAAAGTAAGCATCGGTGCAGGACAGGGTGCAAGCAATCCATGGTTGCAGGAAATGCCTGATCCTGTTACAAAAGCTACCTGGGATAACTACGTGATCATTTCTCCTGCCATGGCAAAAACCTTGCTGGATATTGATTTGCGCAATGGTGGCGAAGCAGATTCTTATGAAGTGAACACTCCTAAAAAAGTAGTGAAGGTTACTGTAAATGGCAAATCGGTTTCTTTACCTGCACTTATTATACCTGGAACACATCCTGAAACGATTGGTATTGCAATTGGTTATGGCCGTGCAAAAGAACTGGGCAAATCTGCTGAAGGTGTTGGACAAAATATGTATCCTTTCTCTAGCCTGAATGGCAACACTGTAAGTTTTGTTTGCCCTGATACAACAATAGAAAAAACAGACGATACATATAAAGTAGCGCTTACTCAAACACATAATGTTTATACAACGCCGCAGGGAACACGTACGGAGATGATGAAGGAAATGTCCCTCGCTGCTTTCAAAGAAAATCCGCGCGAAACCATTGAAGACAGGAAGAAAGAGCTGGGTCCTTATGGTGGATTGGATGATTTTGAAAAACAGGGAACGATATACAGGCCTTATGATAAACCAGGTATTCACTGGGGAATGAGTGTTGACCTGAACTCATGTACCGGTTGCGGCGCCTGCGTGATAGCATGTACTGCAGAAAACAATGTACCCATCGTTGGTAAATCAGAAGTGTTGCGTTACCATGAAATGCAATGGCTGCGTATTGACCGTTATTATAGTGGCGATCTTGATAACCCGAAAGTAGTATTCCAGCCATTGATGTGCCAGCATTGCGATAACGCGCCTTGCGAAAATGTGTGCCCGGTAGCAGCTACCAACCACAGCAGCGAAGGCCTCAACCAAATGACATACAACCGTTGTATCGGTACAAGATATTGTGCAAATAACTGTCCTTTTAAAGTACGCCGGTTTAACTGGGCCGATTATACAGGAGCAGATAGCTTCCCTGATAACCAGCACCAGAAATGGGTAGGGCAATTAGATGCGCCTGTTTTTGAAATGAATGAAGACCTTACCAGGATGGTATTGAACCCTGATGTAACGGTTCGTTCACGTGGTGTGATCGAAAAATGTTCTTTCTGCGTACAACGTTTACAGGAAGGAAAATTAAAAGCGAAGAAAGAAAGCCGCCCGTTGAAAAGCGGTGCCAATAATGAATGGGATGTGAAAGTGGCTTGCCAGCAGGCTTGTCCAACAGAAGCAATTGTGTTTGGAAATGTGAATGATTCAAAGAGCGCGATATCACAAACACGTGCAGACAATTCACTCAGGTTATTCCATTCACTCGAACAGTTGCATGTGTTGCCGAACGTGAATTACCTAGTGAAAGTGCGCAACACCGAAGAAGCAGAAGCGAAAGAAGCATAAACAGGAATAAAAAATAAAACTGTGGTGGATCGTTAAAAATATCCATCGAACAAATACAAGACCAGATGCATCTAAAGTACGAATCACAGCTAAGGGAACCATTGGTGTACGGAGAAAAAACGTATCACCAGGTAACAGAAGACATCATTCGCCCTATTGAGGTGAAGCCAAGCAAGCTTTGGTATATTGGCTTTTTTATTTCTGTGGCATTGCTGACGTTTGGTGTGTATTGTATTTACAGGGACGTAACATATGGTATTGGGCAGTGGAACCTGAATAAGACCGTGGGCTGGGGTTGGGACATCACCAACTTTGTATGGTGGATCGGTATCGGGCATGCGGGAACACTGATCTCTGCGATCTTATTATTATTTCGCCAGGGCTGGAGAACAGGTGTGAACCGCGCCGCAGAAGCAATGACCATCTTTGCCGTTATCTGCGCAGGACAATTCCCTATCTGGCACATGGGCCGCGTATGGCTTTGCTTTTTCATCTTCCCTTATCCAAATACACGTGGTCCGGTATGGATCAACTTTAACTCACCGCTTTTGTGGGATGTATTTGCGATATCAACTTACTTCACCGTATCATTATTATTCTGGTATTCAGGATTAATACCCGATCTCGCTTCTGTGCGCGACCGTGCAAAAACAAAACTGCGCAAACACTTATATGGTATTGTATCATTTGGCTGGACAGGAAGTACCAAGCACTGGCAGAGACATGAATCATTATCATTGGTATTGGCGGGCCTTGCTACACCACTGGTACTGTCTGTACATACTATTGTATCCTTCGACTTCGCCACATCGGTGATACCCGGATGGCATACAACCATCTTCCCGCCTTACTTTGTTGCTGGTGCCATCTTCTCTGGTTTTGCGATGGTGCAATCATTATTGCTTGTTGTCCGAAGAGTTTACGGGCTCCAGGATTATATTACCATAGGGCATATTGAAGCGATGAATAAAGTAATTGTATTAACGGGCTCCATTGTGGGCTGCGCATACCTTACTGAATTATTCATGGCATGGTATAGCCAGAACAAATATGAAGGGTACGCATTCTTCTATAGCCGAGCTAATTTGTTCAGTCCTTACGGATGGGCATATTATGGAATGATGGCTTGTAACGTATTATCACCGCAGATATTCTGGTTCAGGAAAATGAGAAGGAATGTTACCGTTACTTTCTTCATGAGTGTGCTTGTGAATGTAGGTATGTGGTTCGAACGTTTTGTGATCATTGTAACTTCTATCTATCGTGATTACCTGCCGTCATCATGGTCCGTGTATTACAGGCCTACCATTTTTGAACTTGGGTTTTATCTCGGAACATTTGGTTTGTTCTTTACCTGCTTCTTCCTGTTCTCTAAATATTTCCCTGTGATAGCCATTGCTGAGATCAAGCATGTACTGAAGACAAGCGGAGAAAGTTATAAGGATAATATGGGCAAGATAGAAGTGCAGCAACCGGAAGAATTTGCGCACGAGTATGCGCACTAAAGAATGAAGAAAGTTTTATAATAGCTAAAAGATATGGCAAAAAAGAAATTCGTTGTAGGCTGTTTTGATGAGGAAGCCGTCCTGTTCCCCGCAGTGAAGAAAGTACGCACAGCAGGTTACAAGATCCATGATGTGTACACACCTTATGCGGTACACGGGCTTGATCATGCAATAGGATTGAGGGAAACAAGTTTGCATACTGCAGGGTTTATTTATGGTATGACGGGAACAGCTACTGCCCTTGGGGGTATTAGCTGGATATTGACATACGACTGGCCATTGAATTTTGGCGGTAAACCACATTTTGCTTTACCTGCCTGGATACCGATCACATTTGAGTTAACGGTATTGTTTGCAGCAGTAGGCATGACGCTTACTTTCTGTTATCTCTGCCAGTTGGCACCATTTGTAAAAAAACATCATTTTCATCCGCGTGCAACAGACGACCTGTTTGTAATGGTGATAGAATGCACGGCAAAGACAAATGTGGATGACCTGCAGGGATTACTAAAATCAAGTGGCGCAGTGGAAGTAGATGTGCAGGTAGCAGAAGAAGGATGGTGGATTGGCAGGTATGATAAAGATGAAATGCCTTTCGAAAATAAAACAGCAGTAGCATAAATCATAGAATCGAATTACGATGAAGAAATTATCAATCATAGCTTTTTTATTTACCGGTGCAGTGATCGTTAGCTGCAGCGATGTAAAGCGTGAGGCCAATGACGTGTATATGCCCGATATGGCATACAGCCGTGCGTTTGAAACTTATGCCGAACGTGATTCAGCATTATTTACCATGAAAGAATCTGAAAGAGGCGGTAAGATATTTTATAATAATATGCCGGTAATGGGCACCATCGCCCGTGGCGAAGAAATGCCTTTCCCACTGGCAAAAGATGCAGTTGGCGATTCTACAAATTATGTAGCATCAAAAACTATCAAGAGCCCAATTGATAGCTTATCAAAAGGAGATATGGTGGAATCAGAAAGATTATACCTGGTGAATTGTGGTATCTGCCATGGTACAGCATTAGATGGCAATGGCCCATTATGGAAAGGTGGCGACGGCCCATTCCCTGCGGCTCCTAAAAACCTGGTAGCAGATGCGGTTGTGTCTGTGATGCCAGAAGGACAAATGTTTTATTCTATTACTTATGGCAAGAACATGATGGGTAGCTATGCATCGCAGTTGAGCCGCAAGCAACGCTGGGAAGTGATCTGTTATATCAAACAAAAACAAAAAGAAACAAAAGCTGCTGCGGCTGCAGCCAAAACAGCGGCACCGGCAGTAAAAAAATAGTACACATTAAACCAGAGATAAAAGAAGTACAATGGCATCTATAAAACAGCAATTTGAGATACCCGGTAAAATGAAAATGTGGTCGATGACGCTCATTGGCGTTGGCCTGTTGGCGTTGATCCTGGGTTTTATCACCAAAGGAGCAAGCAGCGATGTTCATGAGAAAGCTGTTTTCTGGGGTACCATCTTGTACAATAGTATTTTCTTTTTACTGATATGCAATGCCAGTATGTTCTTTATTTGCGCCACCACACTGGCAATGGGGGGCTGGTCAACCACTTTCCGCCGTGTGCCTGAAGCCATCTCTACCCTGGTGCCGATCTTCGGAAGCGTTGCAGCCATACTGATGTGTTATATTGTTCTTTCGGGTAAATCTTATATCTACAACTGGCTCGATCCTAAAGTGGTAGCGGATAGTGTAGAACTGAAAGGCAAAGCCGGCTTCTTAAGTCCCGGTTTATTTATCACCTGGACCATCCTATCTATTGGCTTGTGGAGTTTGCTGGGTATGAAAATGCGCTCTCTTTCAAAAGAAGCGGATGATACAAACTTTGACAGCACTACAGGTCAGAAATTTATCTGGAGAAATACAGTGATCGCAGGTTTATTTATTGTGTGGTTTGCATTAACTGTTGGATCTGTAACACCCTGGTTCTGGTTAATGAGCATTGATGGTGCATGGTACTCCACTATGTATAGCTGGTACACCTTTGCCAGTTCATTTGTAACAGGAATGGCGTTGATAGGTATATGGGTCATCTATCTCAAAAACAAAGGATACCTTGAACTCACGAACAATGAACATTTGCACGACATCGGTAAGTTCATGTTCGCCTTCTCTATTTTCTGGACATACCTCTGGTTCGATCAATACATGCTGATATGGTACTCTAACCAGCCGGAAGAAACTATTTACTTTAAAGACCGTGTGCAGGGAGCATATAAAGGCATCTTCTTCCTGAACCTTATCATCAACTTTATTTGCCCGCTATTGATATTGATGAAAAAATCCGCCAAGAGGAATTATACATTAATGACCTTTATGTGCGTGTTGATCATATTTGGCCACTGGCTTGATTTCTACCAGATGGTCATGGGCAGTGTAAGCAGGGGGCAGGTAAGTATGGGCTGGCTCGACTTTGGTATCATGGCTTTTTATGTGGGATTGCTGATATTCTTTGTAGGCAGGGCCCTCGCATCCAAGCCATTATTATCAAGGAACAATCCTTTCCTGAAAGAAAGTATTATTCACCATACCTGATTTGAAAAAAGAAGAATAGTAATTGTAAGAATAAGAAAATAGTAATAACAATGTATCTAATCATCGCAGTAATCATTCTGGTCTTCCTGATCATCTTCCAGATCGCCAAAGCCAGTGAATATGTGGCCGTATTGAAAGGCGAAGAACAGAACCGCAAACAAACCAACAAGGTGAACGGGTTCCTTATGTTCGGGTTTATGATCATGGGATTGATAGGCGTATGGTATTGCAATGAACTTTATTTTAAGAAAACATTGCTGGCACTTCCTTCTGCAAGTGAACAGGGCGAAAAGATCGACTCCATGCTTTGGGTAACGCTGGCGATCACTGGAGTTGTTTTTATCATTACCCAGATCATTCTTTTCTGGTTTGCTTTCAGATACCAGGAAAGTGATAAACGCAAAGTGTACTTTTTCCACGAAAGCAATAAACTCGAATTATTATGGACCGTTGTACCCGCCATCTTCTTAACGGTACTTGTGGTGATCGGTTTGCGCAACTGGAATTATATAACAGGAGGGCCGCCCGAGGGCTCTAATCCGTTAAGGGTTGAAGTAACCGGGGCGCAATTCAAATGGATATTCCGTTACCCTGGTAAAGATGACCAGTTTGGTAAAAAGTATTATAAAGTGATAGATAATGCCAATAACTCTTTGGGATTGGTATGGCGCGATAGTGCAGCATTGAATATGAAAGATGATCCCGCTACACATGATGATATTGTAATGGAATCAACAGTGTATGTTGTAAAAGACAGGCCGGTTAAATTTATTATCGGTTCAAGAGATGTGATACATGATGTAGGCCTCTCTCAATTCCGTATGAAAATGGATGCGGTACCCGGTATACCTACCACATTATGGTTCACGCCAAAGTATACTACAACAGAAATGAAAAAGATCACGGGCAACCCTGATTTTATATACGAAATAAGTTGCGACCAGATGTGCGGTAACAGCCACTATGCTATGAGAGGGATTGTTCAGGTAGTAACACAGGAAGAATTTGATGTTTGGATGGCAAAGCAGAAACCTGCTTACTATGATGCTTTCCCGGAGAAAGACCCGGCAAAAAAAGATACCGCAGCAGTGAAAGGGCCGTTAGCAGTTGTTCCTGCTAAAAAATAAGTAACGAAATAAGAACGAATAAAGATTTTGATATGAGTAACGAAGCTGTTCTTCACGCACATTCAGGGGTTGCCTCTTCACACGATGCAGGCGGCCACCATGAACACCATCACCATGAAACATTTATTACCAAATATGTGTTTAGCCAGGATCATAAAATGATCGCGAAGCAGTTCCTTATTACCGGGATGGTATGGGCTGTGCTGGGCGGATTGATGAGCGTATTATTTCGTTTGCAATTAGGTTACCCCGATTCTACTTTTCCATGGCTCGAAGATATTCTTGGCAAATGGGCAAAAGGCGGGCGCATTACTCCCGAAGCATATTACGCATTGGTTACCACACACGGTACTGTATTGGTGTTCTTTGTATTGACAGCAGGATTGAGTGGAACATTCGCCAACTTTTTAATTCCACTGCAGGTAGGTGCAAGGGATATGGCATCTCCCTTTTTAAATATGCTGAGCTACTGGTTCTTCTTTTCAGCAAGCGTTGTGATGCTCTCATCTCTTTTTGTTGAAACAGGCCCATTCAGTGGTGGATGGACAGCTTACCCTCCATTAAGCGCACTCCATGACGCATCCCCCGGTTCTAAAACGGGGATGGATCTATGGATCATATCCATGGCACTCTTCGTCGTTTCATCATTGTTGGGGGGCTTGAACTATATCGTTACCATCCTTAACATGCGAACAAAAGGAATGAGCATGACCAGGTTGCCACTCACTATCTGGGCGCTTTTCTTTACAGCTGTATTGGGTGTATTATCATTCCCTGTTTTGCTTTCAGGTTTTATCTTATTGATATTCGACAGAAATTTTGGAACAAGTTTTTATCTCTCTGATATTTTCGTCAATGGAGTAGGTGCCTTGCCCAATGAAGGTGGAAGTGCCATTCTCTTCCAGCATCTGTTCTGGTTCCTTGGGCATCCCGAAGTATATATCATTCTATTACCCGCAATGGGAATGGTCTCGGAAATTCTATCCGTCAATTCACGAAAGCCGATCTTCGGATACATGGCAATGGTGGGTTCTTTATTTGCTATCGCGATATTGGCCTTCCTCGTATGGGCGCATCATATGTTTGTAACAGGATTGAATCCATTCCTCGGTTCCATCTTTGTACTATTGACCTTATTGATCGCCGTTCCCTCAGCTATTAAAGTATTTAACTGGCTCACCACATTGTGGAGAGGTAATGTACGTTTCACACCAGGGATGATGTTTGCCATTGGATTTGTGAGCTTGTTCATTTCCGGTGGACTAACAGGTATCTGGTTAGGTAACTCAGCATTGGATGTTCATTTGCATGATACCATGTTCGTGGTAGCGCATTTTCATATTGTAATGGGCGTTGCATCAATGTTTGGAATGTTTGCCGGTATCTATCACTGGTATCCGAAAATGTTTGGCCGCTACCTGAATAATACTTTGGCATATATCCATTTCTGGATCACAATGGCTGGTGCCTACCTGATCTTCTGGCCAATGCATTATGAAGGATTAGCGGGTATGCCGCGCAGGTATTATTCTTATGAACAATGGGAGAGCTTTAAGAATTTTGGTGACCTCAATCGTTTTATCAGTACGGTAGCAATGATCGTTTTTGCTGCGCAAATATTATTCCTGTTGAATTTCTTCTACTCTATCTGGAAAGGAAGAAAAGTAACCAACCAGAATCCATGGGGTTCTAATACATTGGAATGGACAGCGCCCATTCGCCCGGGACATGGCAACTGGCCTGGTGAAATACCTGAAGTACATCGTTGGGCATATGACTATGGTAAAGATGGAAAGGAATTTATTCCACAGACCACTCCTGTAGGGGCCGATGAAAGTCATCACTGATGATAGGTGAGCCACATTGTAATAACAGGCTTATCAATTAAAATATCTTCAATGCCCTGAGAAATTCAGGGCATTGTTTTTAAGAGAATACAAAAGAACAGGTTCATTAATGGAGACGATAAATCATACATCCACTTCTTTCACCTTCGCTTCTAAAGTGAAAGATTATTTTCAGCTCACGAAATTTACGTTGAGCTTTACGGTGGTGTTCTCCTGTGTGATCTGTTATTTGCTGGCGCCGAATGTGGTGGCCGACTGGAAGATGGTGATCTTGTTATTTATTGCAGGAATGCTTGTTACAGGAAGCGCCAATGCCATCAACCAGGCAGTAGAAAAAGATACCGATGCCATAATGAAGCGCACCAGCAAACGTCCGGTGGCGGCGGAAAGAATGAGCCAGGTGGAGGCTTATGTATTTGCATTTGTTGCAGGGTTGATTGGTGTAGGGATGATGTGGTATTTTTTTAACCTGCCTTCTGCATTATTATCTGCCTTCAGTTTATTTCTATATGCATTTATTTATACACCGTTAAAAAAAAATAAATTCAATAGCAGTGCTTGTCGGAGCTTTTCCCGGCGCATTGCCTTGTTTGATCGGTTGGGTAGCAGGAACAGGGATCGTGGATCCGTTTGGAGTGATCAATGTAGGTGGAGTAGATCATACCAATGCAGGCGGTTGGATATTATTCGCCATACAATTTCTCTGGCAGTTCCCGCATTTCTGGGCCATCGCATGGGTAGCACATACCGATTACAGCAAAGCAGGGTTTAAATTATTACCAAGCGATAAAGGACCAACAAAATTCACAGCACTCCAGGCAGTCATGTATAGCGTGCTCATGATACCGGTTGGATTACTTCCTTATAAAATAGGATTGAGTGGTTATACAAGTATGTGGATCTTAATTGCGGCTAACTTGTTCATGGTAGTGCAGTCGTTACGGTTATATAAGGACATGGATATTAAAGCGGCAAGAAGGGTCATGTTCAGCAGTTATATTTATCTGCCGGTAGTGTTTTTGGCGTTACTTGCAAATAAGTTGTAATCTAGTTACTAGTTACCGGTTGTCCGCCTGGGCGGATTAACCGTTCGGAAAAATTGAACTATTTGTAATTGATCATGAATTTTATTTGCCAGTAACTGGTAACAAGAAACTGGCAACAGGTCACTGGCGGAGAAAACAAAACTGAAAACAAAACAAACGTGATGATGACAGCGACGGGAATGAACGAACCAAAAAGAATGCATCCGCATAAATTCACTTTGTGGGTGGCGATGGGTAGCATCTGTATGATGTTTGCGGGGCTTACCAGTGCTTATGTGGTCAGAAGGAACCAGGCAAACTGGCTGGAATTTGCATTGCCTAAAATATTCTGGTACTCAACCTTTGTGATCATACTAAGCAGTATCACTATTCATCTTTCCGTAAAAGCATTTAAAGCCAGGTTGATGCCCAGGTACAGGTCACTTATCACCATCACAGCTTGCCTGGGGCTACTTTTTGCCGCACTACAGGCTCTTGGCTATAAAGAACTTGTAGACCAGGGTGTACACGTATTATGGCAGGGTAGCAACCCTTCAGCATCCTTCTTGTTTGTGATAGCTGGTGTGCACGTTTTGCACGTCCTGGGAGGGGTGATTGCCATACTGGTGATCTTTATCAGGGCATATAGCAGCAAAACAAAAAATTACAGTAGTGTGCCGGTGGAATTGGTAGCTATATACTGGCATTTTGTGGATATACTTTGGATTTACCTGTTCATATTTTTTACCTGGATCGGATAATGCTGAAAAAGCGGTAAATAAACGCTTACAAGCAGCTCCGTGCAAAGAAAAATATGGCCTTTTTTGCTTGGGTTTGGGTGTTAGCCAATATTTTTGTAAACGAAATTTCTAAGCGCAATTATGTCAACAACTACAACTGCAACGGCAAATACGAAATGGTGGAGTGGTGGTAAAAGCCCCTTCAATCTTGAGTACGGGAAAGTGATGATGTGGTATTTTTTAATGAGTGATGCCTTCACTTTCGGAGCCTTCCTGATCTCTTATGGTACTACACGTTTTGCAACCAACGGCTGGCCTAATCCAAATGAAGTATTCAGGTCTTATCCTTTCTCGGGAGCATTTTCTGCACCATTGGTATTTGTGAGTTTGATGACCTTTATCCTGATCATCAGTTCGGTGACCATGGTACTGGCGGTAAGGGCGGGACATAATATGGATAAAAGGGGTGTGGTGATCAACCTTATCCTTACTATTCTTGGCGGACTGGCATTTTTAAGTTGCCAGGCATGGGAATGGACACACTTATTTCATGAACGCGCATGGTGGGGCAGAAACCCTTTCATGAACGCAGACGGAACACAATCTTCAACCAACTTTACCAATTTCTTTTTTACCATAACAGGTTTCCACGGTTTCCATGTATTTAGTGGTGTGATCATTAACGTTATTATGCTGATCATGACATTACAGGATAAGTTTGAAAAACGCGGCCACTACCTGATGATCGAAAAAGCAGGTTTGTACTGGCATTTTGTGGACCTGGTTTGGGTATTTGTATTTACATGTTTTTATTTGATCTGACCTACTACAATTAATTGATATGGAAGACACGCATGCAGTTCATGGTGAGGCACACGCAGATGGCGGCAAAAAAGAGATCATCAAAGTTACGGTCATACTTACCGTATTAACATTGGTGGAACTTGCTTTGGGTTTTTGGCTGATGAAAATAGAAAACCAGACAACCCGCCTCGAAATAAAAGGAGTGATCATCATCCTCATGATGGCGAAGGCTTTTTATATCGTTGCTTATTTCATGCATCTGAAACACGAGATACGTAACATGATCATGACCGTGGGTGTACCAATGATGCTTTTTATCTGGTTCATTATTGCATTCCTGTATGATGGCAACTCTTTCAAAACACTTCGCAATACTTACGATCCATATAAAAAAGAACAAAGCACTATCATAGTAGAGAAGAAAGAAGAACCAAAAGAATTTGACTCTGAGAATAAGAAAAAGTGAGCTGCATCATTGAAGCGGATTTATTCAGCAAAATCATATTTAACCACCGCTCAATGCCGGTGGGTTTTTATTAAAATAAAAAAATGAGCAAAAAGGCAATATTGGCATTACTGATCGCGGTCATGATCCCAGTGGTCAGTTACCTGATACTGAAAGCAGAGAGCGACAGTGCGGTTGTTATGCCAAGAAAACTATTACTGGACAGTGTCGCCACGCGTGTTGAGAATGGTAAAATGATCGATGACAGTATCTGGCACAAGACTGGTAACATCCGCCTCGTTAACCAGTTGGGTGATACTGTTAGTTTGTATGATATCAAAGGCAAGATGATCGTAGTGGATTTCTTTTTTACGCATTGCGGTGGTATCTGCCCGAGGCTCACGAAAGGTATGTTGAAATTGCAGCAGTCGTTTTTGAAGGGAGGTGATACCCGGCAAAAGATCGATACGCAGGTGGTGCAGTTTGTTTCTTTCTCTATTGATCCAGCCAATGATTCAGTGAGTGTATTAAAAAAATATGCCGATAATTATGGCATCAGTCCAGACAATTGGTGGTTGCTTACAGGAAGCAGGGATTCTATCGGGAAGTTTGCTTTCGAGGAGTTAAAGGTTGATAAATACAGCGATGCGCCCATTAACCCTGACTTTGTTCATACCAGCAGGTTTGTGCTCCTTGATAAAAATTATACAGTGAGGGGATATTATAATGGATTGGATTCTACATCCCTTTCAAAGCTCGCAAGGGATATTGGTTTGTTGATGATGGAAAAGGACAAGACCAAAAAAAGCGAGGTGTTTACAGAGATAATGGGATTAGGCTGGATATGGGCGATCGTATTAGTATTGGTAGTAGCGTTCATAATATATTTCACAAAAAGACGGAAAATAAATGGATAGCAATATCAAAATGCTGGAACCCTCACTGAAAAAGAACGACGGCCGGGCTAAATGGCTGATCGGCATATTTTCTTTTGTTGTGTTTTCGGCTATCGCCTTGCTAAGCAGGTTCAAACTTAATGTGGACCTGGGCTTTGACGTACACGTTTTTGCAAAGGCCAATGCTATCATTAATATCGCCACTGCCTTTATCCTGATCATGGCGCTCATAGCAGTAAAAAATAAAAAGTATACCCTGCACAGGAACCTGATGATAACAGCATTGTCGCTTTCTGTTGTTTTCCTGATTAGCTATATTGCACACCATCTTTTTGCCGGGGAGACAAAATTCGGAGGGCATGGCGCCATCCGTTATATATATTTCCTTATCCTATTCAGTCACATTTTTTTAGCAGCTGTTATTCTTCCATTCATCTTATTCACGGCATACAGGGGGTTGATCGCGGAATTTCCTCAGCATAAAAAATTGGCGAGGATCACATGGCCATTGTGGTTATATGTTGCTATAACAGGGCCGGTAGTGTACCTGATGATCAGCCCTTATTATCACTAATCCAAAGAAAGCTCAACAGAAGGGTCCCAGAATTTTTTTTCAAAATCCACCACTGTATCATTCTTTACTTTGATGCCTTCTTTTTGCAGAAGTTCTTTCATTAAAGAAGGCGGAGAAAAATGTGCTTGTCCTGTCAGCATTCCATTCCGGTTCAATACCCTGTGTGCAGGCACTTTGGGTTTTACACGGCCAGAGCCATTCATGGCCCATCCCACCATTCTTGCGCTGAGTTTTGTTCCAAGATAAGAAGCAACGGCACCATAAGAAGTTACACGCCCGCGTGGTATTTGCCTCACTACTTCATATACCAGTTCAAAAAATGAAGCATCTTTTTTGCCACTTGGCAGAATGGTAGGAAGTTTGGGGGTTGATTTTTTTATAGGCATTGGAAAATGTTTTAAACCCCGAGGGATTTTTAATGATTTTTAATCCCTCCGGGTTTAATCCCTCGGGGTTTGTAAATTACTTATTAATATCAATTCAGTTCTTTTTGGCTCAGGAACATTTTCATACTGATAGGGGCAGTGCCTGCAACCATTACCGCAACAATAACCTCTCTCTGACAGGTATTTCTCAGTAAATACCATATAGCCACTCAGGTCAAAATAAAAATCAATTCCTTCTCTCATTGATTAAATATTTTGATCCTATCACTTCAATTAATTCTTTGTCTTTTTCAGGAGGCAACTCTTTATTTAACCTGAATTGTAAATAATGAACCCGGTTGCTTTGTGCAATATCAAGCCCTTCATAATGTGTCTTGATCCGGAGTTCGTCCCCAATACCAGCTACCGCATAAACATCTTCATGGTCAACCAATAACTCCAATTCAAATAAATGTATCACTGTTTTTGTAAATTGATAAAGATCGGGACTGTCTGTTTTTAAATGGACCAAACCGCTTGGCTGTAGGAATTGTTTGTAGAGGCGCAGGAACCTGGGATGTGTGAGGCGTTTTTTAGCTTTCGATAACCTGAGCTGGGGATCAGGAAAAGTGATCCAGATGTCTTCCACTTCATTAGGGTTGAAATAGTCTGTTACCTTGTCGATCTCCGAACGGATAAAAGCAATATTGCCGAGGCCTTCATCCAAAGCAGTTTTCGCCCCCCGCCAAATGCGGTTGCCTTTAATGTCTATTCCAATAAAATTTTTGTTGGGGTGTACCCTTCCAAGTCCAACCGCGTATTCCCCTTTGCCACAAGCTAGTTCAAGAACAATTGGGTGGTCATTCTTAAAATAGTTGTTCCACTGCCCTTTCATCCCGGCAGGGTGTTCCAGCACATTGGCAAAGGAACGGATAGCTTCAAAACGGATCAGTTTTTTTTGTCCCATGGCGGTAAAGATAGCAGTTGGTAAATAATAGAATAGCATGGGTACTCGATTAAAGCTATCCGGATAGCTAAAATATTAGTTGCAGGCAATGCAATGTGACTATCTGGAAGGTGACCGTTAATAAATAAGAACCTCTTTCAAAATTTCATAGTAAGCAGTTCAATAAATAAATACATATTGTATTTATTTTAATATAAAAAACATCCAGCCACAAATTTTTTTTGATTAAGAAAATAAATTTTATTTGGGCAGCATACCCACCGGTGAAGGCATCTTAATATTATCAAGATTAAAGGATTAGTTTTGGCCTGCCCTTAAACAAAAATCAATCCAGCAGGTCATACGATCCCAACCCTAAACCGAAGCTATCATGAACGCACATGAGATCCTCTACATCGATCCCGGAACCGGGAGCGTTTTTTACCAGGTTATTTTGTCGGGTATTTTAACAGCCCTGGTCTTTTTTAAAAGGATAAAAGATTTTTTCAGGCCTTCACCTAAATCTTTTGAAGAAGAAGATAATACGGAAACTACATGATCGAACGGCAATCTTTATCTTATAAAGACCCGGCCGGTTTTGTTGTAAAAAAAGATGATGGTTTTCACAGGTATATTACTCAATCGTATGCCTGTGAGTATGATCATTTTATAAAATCGGGCCTCTATCAATTGCTGGTTGATAGTAGGTTAATGATTGCCCATAAAGAACTTAATCTTCCGGCAAGCCAGGATCACCTATTCTATAAAGAGATTTTTCCTGCTCAGGTTATCTCTATCACTTACCCATTTGAATGGGCCTTCACCCAGTGGAAAGAAATGATCCTTACGTATATCGCCATCAATGAAGCAGCATTAAAATATGGTATGATCCTGAAAGATGCAACGCCTTATAATTTTGTATTTTATGATGGCAAATGCATGCTATTAGATACCCTTTCTTTTAATTTTTACAAAAAAGGCTCACCCTGGATCGCTTACAGGCAATTTTGTGAAGAAATACTTGCCCCTTTGTCGGTAATGAGATATAAAGGGCCGGCCATGGGAAAATTGGGGATCACATTTTTAAATGGATTACCGCTTTCATTTGTAAGTCGTGAATTACCTTTTAGATCATGGTTTAACACAAACTGTTTATTGCATATACACCTGCATGCAAAATTTCAAAAAGCTGGCAACAAAGAGCGTGTAACAAATACGGGAATTACAACACAAAAATTAGCATCTCTTTTTCAAATAATAAAGAATGATATTTCCGGATGGAAACCTCCTTCTTCTAATAACAGCGATTGGAAAAATTATTATGGTACTGGAATTGAAAATGAAAAATATCTTTCTGATAAATTAACAACCGTTTCCAATTGGCTTCAAAAGATTGGACCCAAAAAAACAATAGACCTGGGTGCCAATACAGGAAAATTTTCTTTTGTGGCATCGCAGTTTTCACAACAGGTAATTGCTATTGAAAAGGATCCCTGGTGTGCAGATGCCATATACCAATCAGCAAGAAAAAATGATCTTAAGAATATTCTTTTAGTGATAGCAGATATCACGTCTCCCTCACCCGGCCTCGGTTGGGAGAATGAAGAAAAGGTTGCATTATTAAAACGGGTGAATGGCGACCTATTGATGGCACTTGCCCTGGTGCATCATTTATGTATCACAAAAAACATTCCTTTTTCATTGATTGCGAAATTATTTTCACAGCTAACCTCTCAATACCTGATAGTTGAGTTTGTTCCAAAATCCGATCCAAAAGTCATTGAAATGTTAAGGAACAGGGAAGACATTTTTAGCGACTATCAAGAAAGCAGTTTCATAAAATGGTTTGAAAAATACTTTGAATTGCTTGAAGTTCACTCTTGCACCTGTTCTGAAAGAAAACTTTTTTTATGGAAGACAAAATAAGAAAGGCCCTGGAGAGGCCAATATATCCTTATATCTATGGACTCTCTTTTATTATTTATAAATCGGCACAATATTTCCGCTCCTTTGAACTTTTTATCGCATTCGGTTATTTTATCATATACTGTGCAATTACCTATATTCTTTCTTTTATTATCAGAAAATCCTATATCAATAATGTCGGGCTCATATTAGTAATGTTATGGGCTTCCCTGCTTCATTTTGTAAATTTTGCCCAGAAGGCAGGATTCCAGGATCCTGATATCCCAGCATTTTTTTTTATCTTTTTGTATTGGCTTTGTTACCAGTTGCAGACATGCTGGCTTTCCTGATACCATTGAAATATAATACCCTCCGGAATAAACTTGCAAATACGTTCCTTCTAATATCTTGCTTTGTATTTATTGCGGGAGGCATTTTCCGGAATGCAGCACTTAAAATTGATAGACATATTCGGCCAATACCTTATTTGGAAAAGTCAGACTCGCAAAAAAAGAAAGATATTGTCTGGATTTTGATGGATGAATACGGTTCTTCCATTTCGTTAAAAAATCAATTTAATTTCAATAATCCTTTGGATAGTTCCCTCAGGAAAAATGGTTTTACGATATTGGATTCTACAAGGTCCCGTTTCACCAATACATTATTTTCACTGCAGTCTATCTTTAACATTGACGATAGTATCGCCCCAGTTAATTTTTTTGAAGGGGCCGATCTGCTAAAACAAGGATCACTTGTCCCGGTACTGGAATCTGTGGGATATAAATTCAGCAACCTGAATTTTTTTACGATCAACAGCCATAAACCAGTAGATAACCGGAGTGGCTATCCTGAAATATATCCAGAACAGCTTTTTTCAGGTACTTTATTTCATGTGCTGAATAACAGGTACAAATACTCTGTAATGAAATGTGATGACTATAACAGGAAAGTAATAGAAATGTTGGGAGACACACTTTCAGCGGGTAGCATGCCAAAATTTATTTGGGCGCATATTTCCATACCTCACGCTCCGTATTGCAGGGATAGAAAAGGGAAATTATTAACAGATAATGGGTACGGAAAGAATGACTTATCATTTATTAAAAAAAGCTACCTGGAATACCTTGAGTATGGCAATATGGTGCTCTTGAAATTATTAAAAGATCACCCCGAACTATTAGAAAAAATTGTGATCATATCCGGCGATCACGGGCCAAGATTTTCTTTTTTGGAAAACAAAGATTACCAGTCATGGCCATTTGTTGCAATCAACATTCCAGGGAAATATGATACAGCTGCTTTGAAAAGATTGAGGTATATCTCTGAGTTGCCGGGCTTTTTGCTGCATTGGCTTGGAGAATAACAACATCTAATATAGCCGCGTATATAACAAAGATCATGTTGTTATGTCTTCAACCGATATCAATTTATAAGAAGTAGAATCCTTTGAAAAGGAAATAAAGAATTCGGTGCCTATATATTTTCCCCTGTACTCGTATAAGTAAACCTGGTTTTCTATTTCTTCCATTGCGCCTGTAATAGTCTTCTCGATCTTGTTGAAACTGTAAGTGATCAATTGTTTATGATCTGAATGTGACCTGCTTTGGTGCTTTGACAAGGAATCAAGAGTAGCCTGTTTCAATGGATATGGGATTTTAAAAAGATATGAGCCTACTGAATATACGCATAATTGATCAATACATCCGAAAGGGATTAAAAATCAAGCGGTAACAGGGGTGGCATCAGAGATTCTGTTCCTTCAGAGTCCACTCCGGCTGAGAATGTAAAATGAAAGTTACTTTACATAAGATGATAATTTTTGCCTGGGGAGGCTTTGGAGAAGCTCAATCAGGGTTCTCAATGAGTAGGCGCGATTCAGAGGGAACAAAGATTTGAAACTACACCACTACTGTGTATTCACTCCCACTTTCTTTTCTCATCAATTATTGTATCTTAGTCAGGCTGAAAGAGGACAGAAATATGTAAACTGCGGCTTGCGCCAAATGACAATTTGAGTCAATTTAAATACCCTGCTTATGAAAAAAGAGACCTTTTTTTTAATGCGAATGCACAGAAAAGAGTATTCAGCAATCCATTTGAATTTGAAAAGAACTTTCTCGCGCGCAGTGATTATGAAACATTTTTTTGGATAGTAAAGCTGATGAGACTTTTGCACTGGTGCTGAAAGACAACAAAAAAGCTGAATATATATGGCTGGACAAGAATTTCAAAACAAAATCTAAGGTATCATTATCGCTGGAACATTCGATCCTTGACAAAAGCAAATATCAATACGTGGGTGGCAGCAGCAATAACGATCTATATCATTTTGTCTTCAGGTATCCCGACAAAGATATCTTCACTATGGAGACAGTTGACTTTACAGCAAAAACAACAAAAGATGAAGTGATACTGGATCTTACAAAGGATGAAAAATTTGTCAAGTCATTCAGCTATTATAATAATTTCTATGTTATTGCGGCCAATGATAAGACCAGCCAGCTCATCATCTGTGTACTTAATGGAAACGGCGAGTTGTCAACGAAGAAACTCGATTTTAAAGTCCCTGCTGCAGCGGGCAAGACAAAGCTGCATGAGTATGTTGCTGGTTTAAAAACTTTGCGGGATGATGCAGAACCTGACTTTTCGGATGCCACTGAGCATAAAAAATTATTCTGCAGTGAGCATGAGTTAAAGATGGTCATAGATGGTGTTGGTGAAGCTACACATATCTACACCCTCCAACTCCCTTCGCTTACAGCCAATGAGCAGTTCATATCTTATTCAAGCCAGCTGGAGCAGGGTGAAAAGGAAAAAGAGGTAGTCATCAATTCATTTATTTGCAATAACATTTTGTATTCGATGATAAAAGGCAAGAAAAATATCAAGATAGGCCTCTGGGACCTGGATAAGGGTGGTACCTTATTAACGAATTATGTGATCAGCGAGGAACAGGATAATTACAAACTTTTTGCCACGCAGCCCACGTCAGTATCCAGGAGTGGGAGTGAGGTCAAAGAGGAGGGAGTAGACGGGGTTAAGAAATTAATGAAACAGCTTTCATTCGGCAACATGGGAGTCATGGTATACAAACTCCCTGCAGGTAAGATATTGGTAACCGCAGGTACATATCATACTGTTGTTCTCGCGTCAGGAGGAGGTATGTCATACTCGGGCGGTTTTCAGCAATCCAGAACATCGGCCGGAGTAGCAATACCTGGCGCCGTGGAATACAACGCTTTCAAGTATACCAGGCCAGGTAATAGCACCTATATCAGCGAGGATGCAAGGCATTACTATTCAACATATTTTCAATATACACTGGACCCAGTGACTCTTCGTCCTTCCAAGCAGAAGGTGCCGGTCTCCCTTCCAGAGCAGGTAAAAGATTATATAGGAACAGTTAATTCAAAAGTAAAGGCAACCAATCAGTTTGCTATAGGAAAAAATCAATATTATGGCTATTACGATGTTGATACGAAATCTTATATTGTTGAACAAATAATCATTCGCTGATTTTAAGCGCAGGATTTTTCCGGAGAGAAAAAATTCACTATGCGAAAAGGTAAAAATTGAAAGAAGATAATATTTGCCGGAGAAGACTCTCTGAGAACAGCGAAATCGTGTCCATCCCATAATCCCATAATCGTGTTCAAGACAGTTTAGCTATAGCCCAATAAAAAAGCCTCTGAAGTACAAACTCCAAAGGCCATCCCAAAAAAACTAAAGCTGTAGGGGGAGGGATCGAACCTCCACGAGGCAGTTAGCTGCAGTACAAAGTTCGGTGGTCGACCCCGGTCATCCCGATTTGCATCGGGATGGCTCTATGCTGCGTTTGTCCTGTTATCCCCACCCCCGAGACAAGGGGGCATGTCTGCCAAAAATTTCATCACCCCACAGTAGAAAGAACGATATCATTCCTGATTGATAGTGTAAAATTAAGGATTAGAATATTA
>CAISDV010000030.1 GCA_903884185.1 uncultured Chitinophagaceae bacterium
ACTACCATCAATAAAAAATTCTTCATAAATTTTAATTTAAACGTTTTGATTTTCAAGTATATAGCAAATATGTTTAACTTTCTGTTACAGGTATTTCCGGTGACTCTCCAGGAGTTTCTCCGGGAACTTCGGGTGATTGACCCGGAACTTCTTCAATAATATCCTCCGCTTCCTGTTCATCAATTTTAGAAATGGCTGCAATCTCATCCCCATCATCAAGGCGGATCAAAGTTACACCCTGTGTAGCCCTGCCTGCTTCTTTAATGGTTGCAATAGATGTACGCAAAGTAATACCTGATTTACAAGTAATGATCAGGTCATCTTTACTGCTAACATCCAATATTCCTACCAGTGAACCTGTCTTCTCAGTAACATTGATCGTCTTTACACCCTTGCCTCCCCTGTTAGTAACGCGGTAAACATCTTCACCATCTGTATCAATCAATGGTGTCCTTTTTCCAAAACCTTTTTCACTAACCACCAATACTGTTTTGGACCTGTCTTCCCGGTTGATGCATATCATACCTATCACTTCATCCTTTTCATTATCCACTTCAATTCCGGCCACCCCAATTGCTCCCCTGCCCGTTGGACGAACTTTCTCTTCGGGAAAACGAATGGCACGGCCACTTTTCACTCCCAGCATGATCTCACAATTGCCATCTGTCATCTTCGCTTCAAGCAGTTCATCTCCTTCATTCACTGTAATGGCAATAATACCATTGGCCCTTGGCCTGCTGAAATCTTCGAGCGAGGTTTTTTTGATGATCCCTTTCTTAGTACAAAGAACGATATACTTTCCGCCAATAAATTCTTTGTCCTCCAATTTTTTTACATCAATGATGGCCCTTACTTTATCATCCTGCGGAATCTGTATCAGGTTCTGAATAGCACGTCCTTTACTTTGTTTTTCTCCCATTGGAATCTCGTACACTTTCAGCCAGAAACACCTGCCCTTTTCCGTAAAAAACAACATGGTATCATGGGTAGATGCAACAAAGAGATGTTCTACATAATCTTCTTCCCTTGTTTTGCTTCCTACTGCTCCGCGCCCGCCCCTGCGTTGCTGGCGGTATTCAGTAGCAGATGTTCTTTTGATATAACCCAGGTGTGAAATAGTAATGACCACATTTTCTTCTTCTATCAAATCCTCCAACCTCATTTCATCGGCCAGGTATTGGATCTCGCTCTTTCTGGCATCACCAAATGTCTCTTTTACTTCCAGCAATTCTCTTTTGATGAGTTCATACCGTAAGAATTCACTTGCGAGTAATTTTTGAAGGTATTCTATGGTGAACATGAGACCCTTGAACTCGGATGTGATCTTATCGCGCTCCATTCCGGTAAGACGCTGCAAACGCAGTTCCAGTATGGCTTTGGCTTGCGACTCTGACAGGCCTTCTTCCTGCTGGTAATCTGCAGAAATACCTGAGAACAATTCTCCGCTCAAATACCATTTATCTTCCTTGCTTTTACTGATGAGCAATTCTTTTGCTTCATCAGGAGTTGTGCTGGAGCGGATAAGCCGGATCACTTCATCCAAATGATCCAGCGCTTTCAAATATCCTTCTAAAATATATGCCCTTTCTTTTGCCTTCTTCAGGTCAAACTGTGCACGCCTTGTAACGATCTCCATCCTGAATTCTACAAATTCATAAATGAGGTCTTTGAGGTTCAATATTTTTGGACGGCCTTTACTTAGCGCAACATTATTAATACCATAACTTGTCTGCAGTTCTGTGAACTTATACAGTTGGTTGATGATCACCTGCGCTACTGCATCTCTTTTCAGGTCGAGTACAATTCTGGTACCTTCTCTTTTATTGCTTTCATTATTTACATGTGCAATGCCATCAATGGTCTTATCATTTACCAGTTGACCGATCCTGTCGGTAAGCATATCGCGGTTTACCTGGTAAGGTGTTTCGGTAATTACGATCTGTTCCCTTCCGCTTGATTTGGTATCTACATGGCATTTACCACGCACCACTACCCTGCCACGGCCTGTTAACAATGCCTGCTTCACTCCTTCCATTCCGTAGATCACACCGCCAGTTGGAAAATCAGGCCCTTTCACATACTGGGTCAATTCTTCTACTGTGATCTCTTTGTTTTCGATATAAGCAATACAACCATCC
Source organism: uncultured Chitinophagaceae bacterium (assembly GCA_903884185.1). GTDB lineage: Bacteria > Bacteroidota > Bacteroidia > Chitinophagales > Chitinophagaceae > CAISDV01. The sequence continues at coordinate 2,139 of CAISDV010000030.1, forward strand.
ACCACTTCCGACAAGTTGTGTGGCATCATATTGGTGGCCATACCTACTGCAATGCCGGAAGATCCATTCACCAATAATTGCGGGATGCGTGTAGGTAAAACAGTAGGTTCTTTTAATGAATCATCAAAGTTGAATTGAAAATCAACCGTTTCCTTTTCAATATCATCCAGCATTGCTTCGGCCAAACGCTGTAAACGTACTTCCGTATAACGCATGGCAGCCGGTGGGTCACCATCCTGGTTGCCGAAATTACCTTGTCCTTCAACAAGCATATAACGCATCGTCCATTCCTGTGCCATACGCACTACGGTATCATAAATGGAAGCATCGCCGTGCGGATGGTATTTACCCATCACTTCACCCACGATACGGGCTGATTTTTTATATGCTTTGTTGCTGGTATTGCCCAATTCGTTCATCGCGTAAAGCACCCTGCGATGTACTGGTTTAAAGCCATCACGTACATCGGGCAATGCACGTCCTACGATCACCGACATCGAATAATCGATGTAGGAGGTCTTCATTTGTTCTTCGATGTTTACCTGGATAATGCGATCGTTATCACTCGTTTGTTCCGGGGTTATGTTTTCTTCCATGAATCTCTGATTTCGCTGATTTTTTGCATGTTTTTGACATACGTTTTCAGGGACGGCGAAGATAGCTTTTTTAGGGCGGAAAAGAGATGAAAATCATTGTTTTTTAACGGCTTTTTTCCACAGTTGTGGATGGGCTTCCCGGGCCTTCAACAAGTTCTTAACAAGTATATTTGGGGCATGAAACGGATACTCCTTTTTGGTGCCGGAAAATCGGCTACAGTGTTGATAGATTACCTGAAAAAAACAGCTTCGGAAAACCATTGGGAAGTGACCGTTGCGGATAGCCATCTTGAGACCGTTTTGCTGAAAACAGGCGGCCACCCGTCATTGATCCCCCTTCAAATAAATATCACAGATGAAGCGCGAAGAAAGGAGCTGATAGCAAAGGCTGATATCGTTATCTCAATGATGCCACCTGCACTTCATTATTTAGTGGCATTGGATTGTATTGCGTTTAAAAAGCATTTGTTGACCGCTTCTTACATCGATGAAAATATCCGCCAGTTGGCAAATTCTATCCGCGACAAGGGTATTTTTTTTCTATGTGAGATGGGGCTTGATCCAGGCATCGATCATATGAGCGCAATGAAACTGGTCGAGGGTGTAAAAGCCAAAGGTGGTATGATCAATTTATTCAAATCGCATTGCGGTGGATTGGTTGCACCCGAAAGTGATGATAACCCCTGGCACTATAAAATAAGCTGGAATCCTGCCAGCGTTGCACTTGCAGGAAAAGCCGGTGCAGTATATAAAGAAAATAATGAAATAAAAAAGATCGCATACCATGATGTCTTTAAAGATCATGGCAAAGTAGATGTGCCAAAAATGGGTATGTATGAATGGTATGCGAACCGTGATTCATTGAGCTATCTTTCTTTATATGGGATGGAAGCAACAGCTACTTTTATGCGTACAACCCTGCGTGCACAAGGGTTCTGCAACGGCTGGCAACAGGTGATAGAATTGAAACTGACAAACGAAGAAAAAATATACCAGTCGGATGGATTGTCTGTTGCTGATTTCTTTTTACAGCATTTCGAAAAAAATAATTTTTCTCAGGTATTGGATCTGATCAACTCAAATCCTCTTCTGCAAAAACAATTTGAATGTTTGGGGCTGAATGACCACACAACTATTATCAACAAAGGCCTCTGCAGCGCAGCAGATGTTTTGCAATTTCTGCTCGAAACAAAACTTCCGCTCAGGCCAACTGATAAAGACATGATCATCATGCTGCATGAGATAGAATATTCGATCAATGGAAGATCATCAAAGATCAGTTCATCATTGGTGGTTAAGGGTGAGGATAACCTGCGTACGGCTATGGCAAAAACGGTTGGACTTCCATTAGGAATAGCGGCGAAATTAATATTGGAAGGGAAGATCAATGAAACGGGTTTGCATATTCCTGTGATGGCTTCTATTTATGAACCGGTGCTGAAGGAATTGGAAGAGAATGGGATTGTGTTTGAAGAAACTGAGGAATAAAAGTTTACCGCAGAGGCGGGGAGACAGAGAGTTAATAGTACATTAAGAATTACACAACAGGCAATACAGGGAATTGTTTCAGCATCACTTTCTGTACATCATCGGGCTGCAGGTAAAACCAGTTCTGCAAAACAGAAGCATACACCGAACGGAAATCATGTTGCATGGGTACATTATCATTGACCGTTGCATTGGCAGGCAGAATTGGATTGGTACCAATCACCCCTCCTTTTACATTATGCCCAAAATAAAATAAAGGCGCTGCTGCACCATGATCTGTACCACCACTGGCATTGGAACGGATCCTTCTTCCAAATTCAGAGAAGGTCATGCCCATCACACGGTCACTTATTTTTAAATATTCAAGGTCATCCATAAAAGCGCCGATGGCTTCAGATACACGCTTCAACAGGTTGGCATGTGTACCAATGGTTTTATCTGTATCATCGGTTTGTTTGGCATGTGTATCAAAACTTCCGGTGTTGACCATGTACACTTTTGTTTTTAAACCGCCTGCTATTAATCGCGCAACGATCTTTAACTGATCGGCCAATGGATTCTTTGTTGCAGCAGGATATTTATCACTTTGTTTGGTCACATTCAACGCGGCTTTCTTAATCACGCCTGCATATTGATCAGTCTTTTGTGCCATCTGTTCAATATAATCCAGCTGCTCGCCCCAGCGGGATGGACTATCCACATTTACTTTGCCCTCGATCAAATTATAAAAACTGGATGGGTTACTGATCGCCAAACCCATGGTAAATGTTGGGCCCTGGAATGCATTTGCCACAACCGATCCAACTTGTATCGCTAATGGATCGGGCATCATCTGACTGGGATAGTCAGTTGGGAATTTCGGGAATACATCATCCAAATATCTTCCAGCCCATCCTGTGTTCACTACTTTATCACTATCACTTCCCGTCATCCAGATATCTGTTGCACGGAAATGAGAGAAATTAGGCTTAGGATAACCTACAGCCTGCACGATCCCCAATTTATTTTCATTGAACAGCCTTTGCATCTCTGTCATCACCGGGTGCAATGCCATAGTATCTGCGCCTGTGAGATGAAGTAGCTTGTCTTCGGGGATAGCAATATTTGCTCTTGCTGCCATGTATGTGCTGTACTGGTCAAGCGGTATCACAGTATTGATACCATCATTTCCACCTGCCAGTTGCACCAATACCAGCACACGATCATCATTCATATACCTGCTCAGTGCATGCATGAAAGGTGCGCCTGCCAATGCTTTCAGCGGTATCCCGTTAAAGAATGCCGGGATGGCCACTCCTGCCACTGTGTTCTTTATAAAGCTGCGCCGTTTCATAAATTTTAATTTTTCAATATCAACACAATTGGTACTGTGGAAGGTCCATGAGATATTGATATAATTTCTTTAATTTATTTGTTACATCTTTTTTATTGGCTGCATCATCCGGTTTATCAGTGAGTTTTGTCCACGCATCTGTCCAGTAATGGTCACTCATCATTCCCTGCAAACCGGAAAGCAACACGCCTTCTTTAAGGTATTTTCTTTCAGCCTCCGGCAATTCCATCCTGTATAAAATTTTTACACTGTCATTGATCAGTGCATCGGGGTTGCCGGGATTGGATAAATTTTGTGCAAAGGCAATGGGATCTATCACGATCTTTTTATTGGCAGGCCTTGTAAAACCATTGTTGATCATCCTGTCTGCAAACTGGTTTCTTTTGGGAAGGGTATCAGAGTTGATCCATATCTTGTCAAACTGCGGCTCCTGATAATATGCCTGCCATCCGGCTACGTTTGGCGGATCACCAATATTCTGCTGCATCTGTGAAGCCTGCGCCTGTATACTGTTCCAGAAAGCATATTGGTCAACATATTCTGTTGCATCGGGGAATTTCACATGATATTCACGGCAAAGCCCCACACAAAAATCGATCGGACTTTTGATGATACTTCCATAATTGGCAGCATCAAAAAAATGACGGCTTGATAAAAGCTGTTCCAATACCGGCTTGATCTCGTAATCTTTTTTCCGGAATGTTTTTGCCAGTGGTACAATAATATTTTCTTCTGTTGCAGGGTCGATGGTGTGATAAACAAAAAAACGATAAAGTTTACGGCAGATAAATTTTGATACTTCTTCCTGCGCAAAGATCATTGCCAGCATATCATCCAGTTCCTGCTCACCTTCTTTTCCTTTGCGGCCTGTAATAATGATATCGTGATAAAAAGAAGAAAATTGTTTATCTGTTTCATCATGCCTGGCAGGGTCAAATACACCATGCGCTTCGGCAAAAATCTTATTATCGATCTTAAACCCTGTCAGTACCCTTGCAGCAGCTTTTACATCAGCTTCTGTGTAATGTGAGTCGGGCCCCTTCCCTGCCAAAAATAATTCCTGCAATTCGCGGCCATAATTTTCATCAGGCGCTTTTTTTACATTGTTATTGCCATTAAGATATTTCAACATGGCGGGATCGAGCGTGATGGCTTTCACCATCTCCTTAAAATTTCCCAAAGCATATTGCCGCAATAAAACATTGTGTTTGTATATCCAGGTGGCATTGTCAATATTGGTGGTCTCAGTAGAAAAATGATTGTGCCAGAACAAGACCATTTTTTCGCGGAGGCTGCGGTTTTGATCCAGCATTAAACCTGTCCACCATGATTTCAGCGAAGCCCTTCTTTTACCACCGCTATTTCCTACTTGCTTTGTTGCAGTGATCCATGTTTGCCCGGGCTGGATCTCTTCATCAGTATATTTATCGTCGTTGTAATTATTGATGGGAGGAGCAGGTGCGTCCTCTTTGGAATTGAGTAGCTCGTCAATCGTAGAGCGCAGTGATTTCGAAGTAAAATAATCAATATCTTCTTTCTTTGCGCCAAACATGGTGCGCTTGAGCAAATGTGTTACCTGTGCCTGTGTCCATTTGCCTCTCTGGCGTTTGATGCCACTTGTAACAACGGGGATATCCATTGTAAAAAATGCAATTTATAGGGGTATAAAAATTATTAGAGCGTAATTAAGATGATTAGTTTAAAATCATAACTCCCTCACCCAAATATTTCTAAAACTGAGCGGCTCACTTTTATCTCCATGCGCCTGTAATTTAATAGCCGCCCTGTCATATTTTGAATAAGTGGGTTGTCCTATATAACGTGTCTCTCCCTTCAGTTCTGCATTATTTTGAATGAGTATGCCATTTTGAAAAGCAGTGATCCTGGCAGGACTTTTCAAAGACCCATCATCATTAAAACGGGGGGCTGTCCATGCAATATCATACGATTGCCATTCGCCCGGTTTACGACAGGCATTTACCAATGGGGCGTATTGTTTGTAAATACTTCCCGCCTGGCCGTTTACATAAGTGGAATTATTGTACGAATCCAATACCTGCAATTCATACCCTGCATCGCCGCCGCCTGTTGACGCTAAAAAAATACCACTGTTACCGCGGCCCTGTCCTGAACCGGTGATGTTGGCAGGCACCCTCCATTCAATATGCAGCTGAAAATCTTTGAATGCTCTTTTTGTCTGGATATTGCCTTTGGTTTTATTTACTGTGATGATACCATTGGCCACATCCCATTCTGCCATTTTAGTTTGATCTGCAGTGGACACCCATTCAGCCAAATTTTTTCCATCAAATAAAACGATCGCATCGGATGGTGCTTTTACAAATGTTTCTTCTGCTGGGGTAACAACAGGAGGCACAGGGCTCCATACTTCAGTTTTAGCAGGGTCAGTTTCAGGTAACATAAAAGCGGTATCAGATTTTCGTTGTGCAGATACTGTTAATCCTGAAAGCAGGATACTTCCCAATAAGAAATTTTTTATTTGCATGATCGTTGTTTTAAGATGACAGATTTATTTTTTCTTTTTCTTTCCTTTCTTTTTTTGATCTGTGATTGATTCAGTATCACCTGCTCCGGTTAATACCCACTCATAATCCAGTTGCCGCTTTATGAGATTGGCAGCCACTACCCTGATCCAAACTTTATCGCCCATTCTGAATTGCCTGCCACTTCTTTTTCCGAGTAAACTATAATCACCTTCAATTAAACGGAAATCATCATAGTCGCTTAAACTCATCACGGTTACCAGCCCTTCACATTTATGCGCGATCGTTTCTACCCAAAAACCAAAACTTGATACGCCGCTGATCACTCCTTCAAAAACCTCGCCCAGGTAATCCTGCATATACTCTACCTGTTTATATTTATTGCCTGCACGTTCACAGTCCATAGCAGCCCTTTCCCTTTCACTGCTGTGCTTGCATTTTTCTTCCATCTTTTTATCGATGATAGGTTTATTCTCCAGCACACTTTCCAATACGCGGTGAACCAGTACGTCAGGATAACGGCGAATGGGTGAAGTAAAATGGCAATAATGTTCAAATGCCAATCCATAGTGGCCAATATTATCTGTTGTGTAAACAGCTTTTGCCATGGTGCGGATACCTAGCTGTTCCAGCACATGCTGTTCAGGCTTACCCTTTGCATCTGCGAGCATGAGGTTAAAACTAGCAGCAATTTTTTCAGGTGTCGAAGTATCGAATTTATGCCCGTATTTTTTTGCATAAACGATAAAAGGCTCCAGCTTTTTCTCATCCGGTCGGTCGTGCACACGGTATGGAAATGGAATGGGATTTTTATTGACCTTGATCTTTGCAATATTTTCTGCTACCGTTTTGTTGGCAAGCAACATAAATTCTTCAATAAGTTGGTGAGCTTCTTTGCTTTCCTTCACAACAATGCCGATAGGCTTTCCTTTTTCATCCAGTTTGAAGCGCACTTCCTGGGAAGAAAAATTAATGGCACCCTTGCTGAAACGCTGTTTGCGTAAACGTTGTGCAATATCATTCAATAACAATACCTCTTCCAAATGCACGCCCTGCTTCTGTTCAATGATCTCCTGCACTTCTTCATAAGAAAAGCGGTGATCTGAATGTATTACCGTTTTGCCCAGCCATTGTTCTTTTACTTCTCCTTTTGTATTCATGATAAATACTGCGGAGAATGTAAGCTTGTCTTCATGCGGGCGAAGCGAGCACAATTCATTTGATATTTTTTCAGGTAACATCGGGTTCACCCTGTCGGGCAGATAAACAGATGTGGCGCGGTTATAGCCTTCTTCATCCAGTTCGGTACCCGGTATTACGTAATGGCTCACATCTGCAATGTGAACGCCTATTTCGTAAAGGTCATTTTTTGTTTTACGGATAGAGATGGCATCATCAAAATCTTTGGCATCTACAGGGTCGATCGTGAATGTGAGTATTTCCCTGAAATCTTTTCTTTTCCTGATCTCTTCCCTATCCATTTTAGATGGCAGAGCAGCCGTTTCATCCAGTACTTCTTTTGAAAATGAAAGCGGAAAACCATTTTCGGCCAATAAGCTTTTCATTGCCGCATCATTTTCATCACCGCTTTTCATTACGCTGATGATCTCACCGGTAGGTTTTTTATCGCCCTTCTCCCATTTCACTAATCGTACTACCACGCGTTCTTTATTCTTTGCCCCATTTAATTTATTTAATGGGATGAAAAGATCGGGCATCGGCCTGTCGGTATCGGGAATAAAAAAAGCGAAATTGGTAGAAAGTTGCAGCACCCCAACAAACTCGGTCTGCCTTCTTGTTACCACTTCTGTGATCCTTCCCTCTTTTCTCTTTGAGCTGGCGTTTTCTTTTACCACTTTTGCAATGACGGTATCTCCATGAAGGGCAGTGTTGAAATCGCCCGGCCGAACCAGTATATCGCCACCATCTTCTCCTGTCACTACATAACCCATACCGCTGCGGGTTACATCCAGCGTGCCTTTGATGGAGCGGGCATGTGTGGGTTTGAAGGAATGTTGTTTTATTTTTTTCTTTTTACTCATGTTGTTGGATTAAAACTGAAATGCCTGATAAATGAAAAGATCATTTTATTAAATTCTTCCGCCTCCCCGAACAGAAATCTTGGCCGAATAGGCAAAACATACAGTGGGAGGTCTTTTATTTCCTCACTGAATTTTGTTAAACGTACCGCATCTTTTTCTGTTGTGAGAATAAATTTTTTCTCCGCGTCAATGCTATCAAACCTTTCTTTTATTTCATTCAGGTCGTCTATCGAAAAAATATGGTGGTCACTGAAATCTTTCTGGTAATAAGTGTATGCCTGCTGCAATAAATATTCTTTTAAAGGCCTGGGGTTGGCGATGCCACATACCAGCAATACTGTATCAGAATTTGTAATATTTCTTAGTTGCTGTGAATTGATATGATAGGGAACTCCATATTCAATAGCTGTAAAGAATACTCTTTGGGTTGTTTTGGGATTGATATCCTGAATAAGTTGCTGCTTTTTTTCTTCAGAAAGGTCAATAGGGCATTTTGTTACAATGATCACCTGTGCGCGCCTGGCAGAGGCCCACTCATCCCTTAGATCGCCGGTAGGCAAAAAGAAATCATGCGTATATAAATTATTGTATTCTGTGAGTATAATATTAAAGCCTGCTCGAACAACACGATGTTGAAAAGCATCGTCCAAAATCACTGCCTGCAAATCGGGGATATCCTGTAACAAATGAGGTATGGCAACAATTCTTTCTTCACCCACTGCAACAGCTACTTTGGGGAATTTGAGGTGGAAGAGCATGGGCTCGTCACCAATATCTAATGCGGTGGTAGACTCATTTGCCAATGCATATCCCTGTGTTTTTCTTTTGTAGCCACGACTGAGTGTGGCCACTTTGAAATGCGGGTATAATAAGGCAACCAGGTATTCCACCATTGGCGATTTACCGGTGCCTCCCATAGCAAGGTTGCCAACACATATCAGTGGAAAATTAAATGCAGCAGACCTAAGATAACCCTTATCAAACAGCCAGTTGCGCAACATGATAATCAATCCGTAAATGATAGCGAACGGCAGGAGCAGCACGCGGAATGATTTAAGAAATATCGTATTAAAATTCATAGGTCTTACCGGGAGTGATACAGATATTTAAAGGTACGTCAAATTGAGCGGCATCATCGATTTTATCAACCGGGTCAAAATAGGAAAAACCAATGGTTGCCACATCCTTCCTGCATAAAGCAAGGTATTTATCATAAAAGCCTTTGCCATATCCCACCCTGAAACCCTGTTGACTGAATGCCAGCAAGGGTACAAAGATCATATCTATTATATGTGGATCCAGTTGCTCTCCTTCTGTTGGTTCGGTAATGCCAGATATGCCGGTATGATAATCCGTATCATCATTTGTCAATACCGCATTCATTTCAATATTGGCAAAATCTGCAACAGGATATGCCACGCGAAGTCCCGGAACCATATGGCGCATATAGCGCGAGAACAAATGTGTGTCAGGCTCACCCATTTCATCCATTGGCCAATAACTAAGCAGTGTATTCACATTGCCAAAGCCGAGTTTCTGAAACTGTAATAACATCAGGTCATCCCATTTCAATTTGTCTTTTGCCGGGATGGCCTTACGCTTTTCTTTATAGAGTTGCCGCAGTTCCTGCTTTTTCATATTATTTTTTGCAATGAGGAACGGATACTTTCTGCCTGTTCCTGTATAAATTTTCTATCGGGCTGATCTGTAAACGGTATGCTGCCTATTTTTGAAAAGCCGCTCCAGGATGCAATTTCGTCTTCATAATCCAGATACTGGTCATTAAATATCCATCCGGCCACATCCAGGCCATGCGTTCTGCAAAGTTCGGCGGTTAATAAGGAATGATTGATGCTGCCCAAATAATTCCTGCTCACCAAAATTACTTTGGCATTAAGTTTTTTAATAAGATCCGCCACGAATTCTTTTTCATTTAATGGAACCATGATACCGCCTGCACCTTCAATGACCAGCCTTCTTCCTGAAATATTCAATTTGATGAACTGCTCATAAATTTTATTGAGATCAATTTGAATGCCTTCTGCTCTTGCAGCAATATGCGGAGATGCTGCCAATTCTAGTTTGTACAACTCCGGGTGAACATTGGATTTGCTTAGAAACTCTTTTACAATTAAAGTGTCTGTTCCATTTTCATATCCTGCCTGCACAGGTTTCCAGTAATCTGCGCCCAATGCCTCAGCTACAATGGCCGAAACAATTGTTTTACCAATACCTGTGCCAATACCTGTTATGAATATGGGTTGCATACTATTTAATCATTCGAGAAAAAACTGAATAAAGTGGTGCCATAATTTCTTTGGAAGAGGAACCCTTCATAACCTTCATATTTATTACGGGGTGTATGTTCCAGTATAAAAAAACCACCCGGCGCTATCATCTTTTTTGAAACAATGATCTTAGGCAAATCATCTATTGTTGCGAGTGCATAAGGCGGCCCTGCGAAGATGAGATCAAACTGTTCGCTGCAGGATGATAAGAAACTAAACACTTCCATCTTCACCACTTTATAATTCTCTGCACCAAATGTTTCCATGTTTTTTTTAATGAAGTCGAACATGATATTGTCCTTCTCCACTATCGTTAATTCACCCGCACCCCTTGATGCCAGTTCATAACTAATGCATCCTGTTCCGCCAAAAAGATCCAGTGTTTTAATACCTTCCAGCCCTATCCTGCTTTGCAAAATATTGAACAAGCCTTCTTTTGCCATATCCGTTGTAGGCCTTGTATGTGGCATCTTTGCGGGAGGGTGTACCCTTCTCCCACCCCATTTTCCGGAAATGATCCTCATGACAGGAGTTGAAGAAATGGTGAAAAATAATGAACAGGGTATTCATTCAGGTGACCGCTGAATAGCGGTTGCAGCGTATCATCCTCAAAACAAATATTACTGAAAGATTGTTGCAGGTAAATATATTGCGGGGAGTTTTCGTCAATGATACCTGATACCTCAAGCTTTGTTGATGATGGCAAACCTAATTGCTCTGCGATATGCAGGATGTGATACAAAATATCTTCAGCATTTTGGTAATTAAATGAATTGATCAATTGCAATTTCCCTTCTTTGATCACTGCAACGATCATATGATGATAATAGACCTGCATTTTAATAAACGCTTCTTCTTTTGTTTTATTCTCATCAAGTATTGTTTCGAGCAACTTTGAATAAGTATGCCTTGTTGAAATATTTGCAAAATTGCCGTTCAGCATTTCATTCAATTCTTTTGATATCCTGTAAACATTTACCATACCTGGTGCTGTATTGATATGATCGCACTTTACAATATGCCCGCTTGCTTCGCCATGTACAGCATTGATGTAAGCCTCAGCCCCCGTAGCGCTGAACTTTGCCATAGGTGTAATAACAGATTCAGAAAAATTAAAATAGACTAATGTATCGGTATAACTCTTTTCCAGCAGAACAGAATGCACCCGCAACCCATTTAATACCTCGTGCCATTCATCATTCTCCCTGTCAAATTCAAATAATTCAAAAGCTTTTACGTTGCCTTCGGCCTGCTTTACCAAAAATGTGACATGTTTATCACCCAACTCCATTACCAGCCTGTCGCTGCTAAATGGCGATGACTGCTCCGTTTCCCCATAAATACTCATTCTTTTTTCCACCATTCTTCAAATATAATGCTGCAATGATAAACAATATGGCAGAGTTGGGAAAGCATTTGGCAGGTGGCTACCCACATCAAAATGTGTATCCTCCACCCACCGCCAAAAATCATCCACTAATCCTCGGAATTGCCAACCTTGCCGAATCCGCTTTCCGTTCATCGAAAAGCACTACTCTACCATTCTGCTGCAGCCTACTTTTGCATCGGAAAAATTAAAACCCTGTTTATGCGTAACATTTTTGTAGCTTTTTGTCTTCTTTTCTCAGCAGTACCTGCCTTTTCACAAGTTTCAGGTACTATTAAAGACGACCAGGGCAAGCCCCTGTCTGCTGTTTCTGTAGCCCTTAAAAAAACGAAGGATTCAGCCATTGTAAAAATAGCCGCGAGTACGGCTGACGGTAAATATCAGTTTGCGGCAATAATCGCCTCTTGCATAAGAGCCAAATAATGCCATCTCGGAAATGGGATATTTCTTTTCCAATTCCAATTTTTTGGCTTTGAGTATTTTCAATATTTGTACGGTATTGTACATACGCAAATTTACTGAATAAATATAATACCTCATAAAAACCTGCATAGACTGAGTTTATGAGACTTTTATTTTGGATAAAACCTACCGAATCATCACCGCATCTGCCTTCATTTTCGCCGCTGAAGAACCAGACATCACCCTTTTCAAATTATAAGTAAATGTGAGCATGGCATAACGAGAGAGAACATTTGTTCTTGAATCCTGGATGGTATTGGCTGATACACTGTGTGTGATGCTTACATTCTGGTTGAGTAGATCAAACACTGCCAGCCTTAACTCCCCTGCTTTGTTTTTCAGGAATTGTTTGGCAATGGATGGATTAAGCAAAGGAATGCTGGTATTGTATCCTGGTGCATGGTTGCCGCTGTAGGTGTATTCGAAATCTGTTGCCACGATCCAGCCGTTCTTTGTATAAAAAGTAAAATCAGTTGAAAGTGATTGTGTAAAATAATTGGAATTATATGTAGGTTGTAAGCTGTAGCGTGTTGTATAATAGTTGACATTGAACCTGAAATTCATATCAAATGTATTCTTCAGATTGGTGTTCCATCTTACGGTTTCTCCAAATGAGGTAGAGCGGGTAAAATTGCTTAATCCATCTACCAATGTCTGGCTCTGTGAATAGTTCACAGAACTTGAGATATTCAAATTCGATTTTGGCCTTCGCAACGGAAAACTATAATTAAAATAACCCGAAATATTATATGTTCCATCCAGGTTTACATAAGTACTTGTCTTACCACCATTAGGATTTTGCGTGATGGAACCCTGTATATCATTCACTACTGCACTTGCATTTACACTTGCCGAAAAGTTATTCTGGTTAGAAGGGTTATACACATAATAAAACAGGTTGAAGCCGTGAGTGAATTGCGGCTTTAATGCAGGATTACCTACCTGGAAATTGATAGAATCACTGGTAGTAGTAAGTGGTTGTAATTGTGTAACACTTGGCTGGCCTGTCCTTCCACTGTAATTCACCCGGAAATTGCTGAATTTAGAAAAATTATATTGGAAGTTAAGCGTAGGCGTGAAAGTGGTATAGCCATGAGAGATATTGATATTCTTTGTGGTATTGATACTCATGAGATCAGTGAACTGCATACCGGAGCCCATTCCAAAATTAAATTTTACATTCTGGATACGGTAATTGATCGAAACCCTGTTAGAGATAGTAGTGTTATCATACGCATTGCTGAACAGGCTGTCGAACACATTATACTTATGCGTAGCCGCATCAATGCTATAGGTATTGTTTTCAGAATGACTGAATGAATAACCATAATTATAATTGAATTCCAATACCTCGTTTTTGCCAATGGGTTCGGTATAAGATAGTGTAGGACTAAAATTGAAAGAATGTGAAGCACCAATGGAGTGCTGGTTAATGGTATCTGTTTTGCTGACAGGCTGATAAAAGGTGTTCACCGCAAAACGGTAATTATCGCTTGTATTGGCATTGCCGGATATATTGAGATCAAGCGACATAGTGCGGAACTTTTTCTTGAACCTGTGCCGCAACTGCAAATTAGATCCCCCAATATTATAACCTGTGTTGCTTCGGGTTCCATGTGCTGCCGAAGTATAAATTGGTGTTCCTTTTAACCCGGTAGTAACTGTAGTGGATACACCATCGGTTGTGTTATCCTGGAAACTCAGATCCGGCCGAAACACCAATGAATTATTGCTGTCTATCTTTTTCTCAATATTAAAATTGACACGATGATTATTATTTCTTGCAACAGTCGTAAGGTCCTGGTCGTTGAAAGTAGAAGAATCCAGCGATAATATATTTTGCGTGAGGCTTGTCCGTGCTGTGGTGTTACGTACATTATTATAAAAATAACTGCCGTAAGCATCTGTGTTCTTATCCCATGCATCACGGTAATTCAATCCCCCTGCTAAAGTGGTGATATCGCCTGCCTGTGTGGCGGGGCCTGAAAAGTTTTGCTGGTTGATATTATTGGCCTGGCCTGTTACGGATATCTGCTGGCCACTACTCCACCGATTGGCACTGATGTTTGCATTGTAGGTACCACTGCTTCCTGTACCTGCTATTGCTTTTCCAAAATAGCTGTCCTTTAATTTTTTCTTTGTGGTGATATTGATGGTCTTGATGCGGACCCCATCATCAAAGCCGGAGAATTTAGCCTGGTCGCTCTTATCGTCAAACACCTGTATCTTATTCACTACATCCGGTGGTAAATTTCTTGTAGCCAGTTTTGGGTCATTCCCAAAAAAACGTTTTCCATCTACCAATACTCTTTGCACTCTCTCTCCCTGCGCCTCAATGGTACCATTCTTATCTACTTCAATACCCGGTAGCTTTTTAAGCAGGTCTTCTACAACAGCATTGGGCTTAGTGGTAAAACTTCCCGCATTAAATTCAACAGTATCTTTTTTGATCACCACCGGGGATACTGTTACCGTAACATCACCCAGGTCTTTAGATACAGGCGAAAGATAAATGGTACCAAGGTTAAGTTCGGGCGCGTCCTTTGAAAAGTGAACGGGTTTATACAAATGCTCATAACCCAGGAAAGAAATGCTCAGGAGAAAATCACCAAAATCCAGCCTCTTTATTTCAAAACTTCCGTCCTCCTTTGCAATGGTAAAAGCTTCGGCTGTGGAGTCTTTCATATCCAATAGAGACACCGAAGCATCTTTGAGTGATTGCTTGCCAATACTGTCAATGAGTTTGCCTCTTACAGTTGCCCGGTTTTGGGCAATAGCAGTAGCAGAAAACAGTATGAATAAGAGGAGTAGCGGGGTTAATTTCATGAATCGTGCAAAGATACCGGGCGGACGCAAAAATTTTGCTACTCAACAGTATAAAATATCGGTAAATGAGGGGTGTAAATAGGTATATACATTAGCACTCCCCCTTCAGAGTCCTTCTGCGGCGGGGCTCTGAATTGATGACGAAAATAGCATCTGCACTTTAAAAGGCAAACTGAGATTAAAATGGGTATTTTCCCCTATTGTAAATATGGATTAAGTGTTGTATTATCACAGTATATAAACAATATTTTCTTTCAGGAAACTAATTGTTAAAACAATAAATGACTTGTATATGGGAAAAGCATTACCGTACTTTTTTATTTATAAAATATTATCGTTGCTTGCAGGAACTCTGTCTATTTATTTAGGGTATAATTTATTTGTAATTAAAATTTCCGGGAAAGCCGGAGACTTAGCATTTAAAGACAAAGACCTAAATCTTACTTTGAGTGAAGCTGCTCCCGGCACTTTTTTTTGTGTATTAGGTGCGATTATTATATTAATTACAATAATTAAGGGATTTAGTTTTGCAAAAAAGGGTGTTGACGGGGATAGTGAAAATATTAAAGCAATATCTACAATAGATGCTTTATGAACCATCTCTATCAGTTCCTTGTCTTATCAGAGTGTCTCGTCCTGAGAGACTCTGTGCAGACGTGATGAGAGGTGTAAATAGGTAGATCAATCAGCGTATGGCCCTTCTTGTTGCGAGGTCAAATCTTTGCCCTTTTCTCAGAAAATAAAATGGCCCCGAATTGTTATCACCTCCGGGCATTTTTAGTGTGCCGTTAATATGATTAATATCATAGATGGCTACATACGAAACGCCGATCACCTGCATGGTATCTTTTTGTACAACGATGCCGGTGCTTTCATCAATCCCAATTCCCAAAAGATCAGGATGCGTTTTGATCACGTCTATCATATCAAACTGGCGGTTGCGGCTTAATACATGCTGGTCGATAGTTGTATGGTGAATAAAATCCAATCCAACAGTATGGTCACCAATCATGATCGTATTGCCTTTGGTATCTCCTCGTACCATAAATGAACCTTGAATGGTTGCGCCTGCTGAAGTTCCTGCTATCACTCCACCCCTTTCCAATAAATGATTGAATTCTTTTTGTGCCAGGGTGTTCAGGTAGGCATCTGCCAGTTTCCATTGCCTGCCGCCTACAAACCAGATGCCTGTTGCTTTGCGGATGGGTGACACAAAATCTTCGGTATTGGCAACTTTGGGATCGCGTGTATGAAGAATGGTGATCTGAGTTACACCCATTTTTTGTAGGTTCTCTTTTTCTATTGATTTGCCACTACTGATATCAGAATCATCTCCTGCTGTTGGGATGATCACAAATGAGGCATTTACTCCACCAGCCAATTCAATGAATTTAGCCCAGATATCATCTCCTACATTACCACCCCCAATAATGATCAATGAACCTTTGTCCGGACCAATGGTGGCAGGGGTTTGGGCTGAGGATGAAATAATGGTTAATAAGAAACTGAAAGCAAAAAGTAGAGATATTTTTTTGTACATATTAGTTGATTGGTTTATTAAATTGTTTACTTTCTCAATATCTTCTCCATTGCTTTCCCTTTGGCTAATTCATCCATTGCCTCGGTTTGTATCCCCACGAACCGAAAACAAGTTTATCAATATGGTTCGTGAAGACTCGAACCATGGCGAAGTGACACAAACCATTGCAAAGGCGCTGCCAATTAATTCTCTTTTTGAACTTTTACAATGCTTACTGCTCTAGCTATAATTGTTGAAATAAATATGATGCTGATGCTAATTTCAAAAACAGTAAGCCCCCTTGCTTGGGTGAACTGTGGGGAAATATCTCCAAAACCAAGTGTGGCAGCCGTTACTGAACTATAATAAATTGCATCCCATGCATGCACAAATTTATTTCCAAATGAATACCCCCAAACTGTATAATAGGCTAACGCGAAAAGAAGGATAATTTCAACAAATGCTATACTACTCAAAATAATATTGCGAACATTATTATGTGAACCGTAGTTATGCATAGAATTGGCACGAACTTCATATCTCCAGAATAAGTTATAGAAATTGTGTTGTGTCTTTTGGATAATTAAAAATATAATGAAACAACCAAAAAATTTAGACTTTCCGGCTTCACAAATCGTCAATAATACTATCACTATTATTAGCCTGAAAATCATGTACCAATCTGTGAAAGAAGCTGGAACTCTTTTTGCTTTGTCATTTCCAAATGGAACATATAGAAGATGTCTTAGATTTTCATAAAATGATAATCGCCTTAACCCCCAAAAGATAACCCCCAAAAAATTCATCAAAATACTTTCTGAGCTTTTTGAGTCTTCTTGCGATTCTTCTTTTTCTTTTTCCAGTTTCGCTGGTAAATCTTCAGCAACTGAAATAATCCAAACTTGCCATTCTTTGAAGTTCCATCTGGCTTTGTAAAAAGGTGCAAATTGTTTTAACGATATCATATTAGTTGGGTTGTTCCAGATAGCCGCTAACGAGCAGGGCTTGCTGCTGTATTGGAATTTTATAATGTCCAGCCCGGAACAGCAGCCCAATTGAAAAACTGAAGTTGAAGTTAACAACTAAAAGCTAAATAGAATTCGGTCAGGCCCGATATTAGCTGATAGCAGCACAAAAGCCAGTTGTTATTCCATCCTCCAGCCTTGCGGCAAACCTATTGTTGGTGGCAGTTAATACTTCCAGTCCATAATTATTCCTACTTCTTTCCAAGTGTCACCTTGCAAATGATATAAAGTAATTCCTCCGCCGCCGCCAAGTCCACTATGAGCATTGTCCCACTGAACAATTGCATATTCTTTTGAGTTGTCAAACACAGGTCTTGAAAAATAGTAAAGATTTCTATTGTAACTATCAGTCGAGTTATAGCGGTTGATTTGTTTTTTACACAACTTGATTTGACTTTTATCTGTCAACTGCAATTTTTGAAATGCCTTTTTCTTTGAAATTGTTTCTTCTCTATTGCTCGTAACAATCAATGACTTTAATTCTGTGTCTTGCCACAAAGTTGTGTCAACTGATTTAGAGTTTTCGATTATTTGAGCAAACATTACTGTGTCAAGCACTTTATTAGCATAGTCACGATGATAATAAAAGTAGTTCCACATATCGGTCTTGTGAAGCTGAATTTTGGTAATAGGCTTTGAGTACACAATTAATTCTCCGTGTCCACTTAAAGTTGTGTCCAAAAGATTTTGGTATTGCTTTGTCTGCCCAAACGAAATTGAACAAGTAATAAGTGAAATGGCAAATGTTAGAAGTCTCATAGGTGTTTTAGAAGTGATGTTGTCTTGTCCGTCTTTGTATATTAGGGTGTGTCAAATTTAATTGCCACCAACACTGAAAACTACGAAACTCCCCTTGCCTGTAAACATTGATTATCAATAGTTTACTATTTCGTTTTTTTGGTAGATCATCTTCTCAAAAAAACGAAAGTTTAATAAGCTTTTTTCGTGACTGATTCAGAACCACCCAAACTAAACCAAAAACAAGCAAACGTAGATAAGATAAAATACGCAATCATCACTGCAGTACTCCAGGGAAATGATTTGCTCGCCCCAAACCAGTCGCCCAATTGGTAGATAACGGCAATACCCATAATATTTTTTAGTAATTCCCATACCGGTGCATAACGGTTACGGTCCATCAGTTCTGCATACGCATATACATATAGAAATATAAAAACACCGTACCAGTAAATATTTGGGCTGCCGATCTTAGCAATGCTGCCAAAGAAATAGCTCACCAATAATAAGAGCATGATCAGTTGTATCCATAACCAGGCAAGCAGTGGTGCAGAGGCAGTAGTATTGTATTTTTCAAATTGATAGACATCTTCAATTTTATAGACCGGAAATTTTTCTGCCACATCTTCGGGGCGCCACCCTGTTGGCATGATCCAGATACGGAGCTTGTCCTTCCAGCTTTTTGCATGCCAGGCATCTTTTATCAGCAGCCACATGTGTACAAAGTTTATTTTGATCGGGTTCCAGGTGCGTACCGGCCTTGTGATACCATACACTGCTTTTACTTCGGGTATCTCCTGCTGGTAAGTGCCAAACCATTTGTCCCAGAAAATAAATATCTGCCCATAATTCTTGTCAATGTATTCTTTGTTGATGGCATGGTGCACACGGTGATGTGAGGGTGTGACAATGATCTTCTCAAGAAAACCCATCTTTCCAATATGTTGTGTATGGTACCAGAACTGTGCAAACAAATGCAGTGGTGCAACAATGGCCACTACTTTTTCAGGAACACCCAGTATGGCAGCAGGTATCAGAAATATCACAAAGAGCTTCACAAAAGTGGAGATGCTTTGCCGTAGCGCGCATGCCAGGTTAAATTCTTCGCTGCTATGATGAATGATATGGTTGTTCCAAAAGAAATTGTATTGATGTGCAATGCGGTGTACTAAATAGCCGGTAAGGTCTAAAGCAATAAATGCAATAACATAAGTAAGCCAGGTAGAACTTACATGTACTATCGCTACTTTTTGAACCAGCCAGCCATAGCTGATGATGGCAATACTAAGCCCGAGTACATCTTTGGTAACGTTGGTCACGCCTGAGCTAAGGCTTGATAACATATCCAGGTTGCGTACAGTATCTCTGCCTCTGTACCAGCCATACCATTTCTCAAAAAGTACCAGCCCCAAAAAGGCAGGCATGGCTATCAGGAGTATTTTACCATAGGTTTCCATAAGCTTCGCGTTCGGTATCAAATTTAGTGGGTTTCACGCAAAGAAAACAAAGGAGCAAAGGGCGCCAAGTTATTTCGGTGTTGCGTCTTTTCAACTTTGCCTGAAGCCTCAGGTCACAGTGTATACCTAAATTTTGTTTAAATTGCATCTATGTCCACAAAGAAAGATACTCCTAAGATGACACCAGAGGAGATAGAACGCCTTAAACGGGATATATACCGGCCCGATATGGAAAAATTGCGGCTATTTACTCAAATGCTCCGGAATAATGCATTACTGAAAAAGGCAAAGGTTACCCACAAATAGAGTATTATGGATGTTTTGGATAATGAGTTGATAAAGCTTTTTAAAGCATTGAACGAAAACAATGTGAGTTATATCATGGTGGGTGGATTTGCTACGCGATTTCATGGATTCAACAGAAGCACTGATGACCTGGATATGTGGCTGGAGGATACTTTGGAAAACAGGAAGAATCTTAAAAAAGCTTTTGTGCAATTCGATTATGGAGATGTTGATTCATTTGAAACGATGCAGTTTGTACCGGGCTTCTCAAGTTTTAATATAGGAAACGGAATTGAATTAGATATTTTGACTGAAATGAGAGGATTGGAAAATATCCCATTCAACGAATGTTTAAGCATGGCATCTGTTGCCAACCTGGAAGACGTTAATGTACCTTTCCTGCATATCAATCATCTTATCGACAATAAGAAAGAGGTCAACCGCCCCAAGGATCAAATTGATATTATTGAGTTGGAAAAGATACGAGACCTGAGACTTTAGTTACTATATTTTACTATTTTTACTTTCCAATGCGCAAGCGCTTTACCACATACAGGCTTTTATCTAACCTGCTTTTCCTGGCAGTGTATTCCGTATTTTTTACCGTTCAGTTGTTTTTTAATTTTAGCATCTCTCCTTATTCGTTACAGGATAGTCCTACAATGGCTTCCAGGGATATCAGTCATAACCAGTTTTCTATCCAGGATACTAATGGCAAAAATGATGCTTCGAGGAAACCACATTTCCGCTTAAACAAAAGG
>CAISDV010000031.1 GCA_903884185.1 uncultured Chitinophagaceae bacterium
CTGGCGCTGATGAATCGCCTAACTGCGCAGAGATCGGTGTTATTGCCGCATTGCCGGGCATTATTGGCACTATTCAGGCTAATGAAGTAATCAAAATGATTATCGGTATTGGTGAGGTTTTGTCAGGCAGGCTGCTGGTTATTGATACGCTCAGTATGGATTCTCACATTTTCCATTTTAAGTTAAATGAAACCAATAAACAGATAGCGCATCTGCCGGGTGCCTCAGAACAATGTGGCCTACCTGTGGCATCTGTCACCTATGAGGAGTTGCAGGAAATGATCAGGAGCGGCATAGATATGCACCTAGTTGATGTACGGGAGCAGGAGGAACATACCGCCGGCAACATAGGTGGTATCAATATCCCATTGTCTGGCGTTGACTCCGGCTATCAGTTGCTCGATCCGGAAAATACAGTTGTTTTGTATTGCGCATCGGGTATGCGGAGCAGCAAGTTTGCCGACCTGCTTGTCCAAAAAGGTTTTAAAAAAGTGGTGAATCTTAAAGGTGGTATCAGGCATTCTGGCTTTCTGCAGAGTTAGCAACGCCATTTGCTCTCTGAAAAGTGGCCACAGGATTACCTGACATCCACAGTGAACCAAGCATGGCGGCACCATCAAATCCGTTTTCCCGCAGTTCTTCGATCTCCAGGATGCCTACACCGCCCAACCCAATGATCTCCGGGCAGTGTCTCTTTTGATTTGCCAGCTTTCTCTTAGTTTCGATCGCGCCTGCCAGGTTTAAATTTGATTTATACTCTTTCTTTGAGATACTATCGAAAACCGGGCTTATAAAGACATACCCATATTGAAAATCATTCTCCTGTATTTTTTGCCAGGAATGGTAAGATGTCGAGATTATGTTTGGTGGCAAATGAGCCAGTTTTCTTCTCAAAGCTTCGTCCCGACGGGCATTACTATTAAGGTGGATTCCTCCGAGATCAAACTCATTATAAAGCTCGAAACTGCCGTTGAGCACTATACGGGGGTGATATAGAGGCTCAATTGCTTTTATATACCGGCGGTAATCGCCTGTATCAAATTCAGGTTTTCTTAGGTGAAACCGCTGTAAACCATGTCTGAACAGGTCGTTTACGGTATTAGTTTCATTTTTAATTATCTCTTCTGGGGATATGATGATAATTTTCATAGATAGTGTGTGGTTACTGAAATGTTAAAAACAAATATCGTGCCATTATTTTCAATAATAGATATAAATAGCTATACAACTTTTTTTATCAAGTCCATCAGCTTATCTACTTCCCCCGCATTATTATAAATATGGGTGGAAACCCGCAGGCAATTGATCCCGTTTTCGGGCACCATACGGATACGGATTTTGTTTTCGGCACAGGTATCGTAGAATTTCTTATAGTCAACGCCTTTAATCCTAAAACCATTTACCGCACAGCGGGAGATGTCTTCCGTTGGCGTGAGCAGTTCTATTTTATCGCCCAGTTCCAAAAGCCTGTTTTGCGTGTATTTACCAAGGCTTTTTATCCTGTTGTGAATGTTTGTAAGGCCGATAGTTTCAATGAAGTCAATAGAAGCATTAACTCCGGCATACAAACCATTGGCCTGTGTGCCGCCAA
>CAISDV010000032.1 GCA_903884185.1 uncultured Chitinophagaceae bacterium
CAGGCCATAAAGGATTCGGTAGCTGTATATCTGGACGGCACCTCTTTTGAAGAAGCAGGTTGCTGGATGGACGAAATAAGGAGCGACCACCAGTTCGATTACCTCAAGCCATGCCACTATATCAACATTGAGAAAGGCGAGAGCTATAAACCTACAACTGAGGCCAACATTATTAACGAGTTGAACAAGGTTATCGCCCGGTTGAAGGAAAGGAGCAAGCACACCAAAGAGGAAAATGCCATAGACCTGAAAATACTCCTGCACGTGGTTGGCGACCTTCACCAGCCCTTGCACGTCGGCTATGGCATTGATAAGGGCGGTAATAAGATTGAGGTTGCCTTCCTGGGCCACAACTCAAACCTGCACAAGGTTTGGGATAGTGAGATAATTAAGCATAGCAGGATAACGGCAGATGGTTGTCTCAGCATAGCAACTTCATATTCGCCGGGTCAAATTTCGGCAATAAAAAAAGGCGACATTATTGGTTGGATGAACGAAAGCCGCTCATATCTCGGTGAGGTGTATGATTTTACCGACGCTACCATTAGTGAAGCATACATCACAAAGAATACCCTGTTGATTGAGAAGCAGCTAATAGCCGGTGGTCTGCGATTGTCGGCTTTGCTCAAAGATATTTTTGGCAGGAGGGGTTAAGTGCCCATAAAATCATCATAAATAACCACGCTATTACCACCGGCACTTTGATTACCGTAATTTTGAATTTCGCGTTTAATATCTGCGGTTAATTCATTCTTGCCATCACTTTCATACTTCACCTTGATAATTTCTTCGGCAGTGCGGTACACAAACAGCATTGCTTGCTGGCGGTCTAACTTCCAGGTATAAATTTTACCTGAAACCGTTATTGAACCGGTTTGTAGATGCTTTTGCATTCTGTTATAAAATTGGTAATTCTGCGTAAACAGATTCTTCCATTACTTCCGGTACATCGGTTTTTTCCAACCTCGATGTTATTCGCTTGCTGATAGTATGGGCGGTCATTAAGTTTTCATTTAAGGGTTGCATCAGGTCTTTCATTTCTGCCGGTTTCAATCCGTCTTTTAACCACAGCATTTCATTTTCTTTTGGCAGTATGACCGGCATACGCTCTTTAGCGTTATGGATTTTAGCCATCAATGGATTTGCTGGGCAGGTTATAATAGAAAAGGTATTAAATACTTCACCAGTTGCCCGGTCAGTCCAATTCTCATAAAGCCCGGCCATTGAAAATATAGGTTCATTTTTCAGGGTAATAAAGTACGGATATTTCACCTTGTTATATTCCCTCCATTAGACACTTTCATAAGGGGGACCACAATTATACAAAACGTGTATTTTAATTTGGTTAACATTTATGACAACATCAGAAAAAATGGCAACATGCTTTCTCCATCTTGCCACATTACATCTTATGCGAAAATCACAACAAATGAAAATCGCGGCACAACTCGACGCGTCCATCTGGAAGAAGATACTGCTGCCCTTCAATAATCAATTCAGGTATCTCAACCTGTATTCCTTCTTAATCCGCTCGAGCTTTTCCTTGTTTCTTGATAATGGGGGCAACCACCGCCTGTATTTTTTCCGGTAATACTGGAGCACCCTTTTTAGCAGCGCGCAGTTTTTATAACCGGCCGTGGTATCGAGGGCGCGGTAGTAATCAATGCCGATAAGTAGTAAGGCCTCGCCGTCAAACCCGGCCGGGTCGCCGCATGGTTCGAAGAAGGCCTGCCAGTTGCGTTGCAGATCTCTGATGAAGGCGTTAAACATCACCTCCTTCCTAAATGCGTACACCCGTTTGGATTCCTCACGCATAACCACCTCTTCTAACTGGTCGCCACTATAACCGTTTTCTGGCGGCTGGGCCAATAAGAAATACATCCATAGCCGCATCGCATCATGCTCTCTTTGAATTCTCATGTTACCGAAGTTATCGGTAACCGATGCAAGGGAAAAACGGTATACATTCCCAGGGCCTGTGGTGTCTGGACGATGTGAAGAAGCGTTGCAGCAAGAAGGACGCCCGTAAGATACTGGTACAAATCAGGCAGCGTTTTGACGCTGCGTATGGAATGACCTGGCGCATGATAGAGGATAATGTAGAGGATTATTTTCGCGAGAAGAAATCGGAAGGAAATCTTTATATCTTTAAATTATTAGAATTTTAGGCTATGGAAAAATATACCGAAAAAGAAAAGCAATACCTTGTAAGACTTGGTTGCTCAATCCGAACAACGAGAAAATCCAAAGGCCTGACCCAGCAAAATATTGCTGCCCTGTGTGATTCTGAAAAGGCGAATCTTTCCCGAATAGAATCAGGCAAAACAAATTCAACCATAATCACGCTAAAGAAAATTGCCGATGTAATGCAAGTGCCGATAGCAGATTTACTTGGAATAGGCTTCCCTCTTTAAACAAACCCCGGCTTTTCCCTCTCATTCCTGGCGCTACCTTGCCTTGATAAATAATTCAAGATGAACATAGCAGCAGAAATAAGTAACAACTTGTTAACCGTTTTTATCGAAGGCCAGCCCTGGCAATCGGTCATAACTCCATTTAAAAACGAAAAGGTCAGAGTAGAACGCATAGTCTACATGGAGGACGATCCGGTTTTTCATGATGTTATAACATGTCCCGGTAAACCCGAAACTCATAAGCGGCTGGCTTTCTGTAAAGATGTCCTTTCGATTGATGCGCTAACACTTAAACTGGAACAGGCCGGGTTTGGTGAGCCGTATGAGGTGAGGCTGGGTAATGACAAGTTCACCATTGATAAAATGTTTACAGACGCCTACACACTTTCGTTTTCAAATTTCGAGAGCAACCAAAATTTCCTTCAATGGATTATTAAGGTACTACCTTCTTTCGAGATAGATAATTTCATGCGACGGTTGCGGGCAGGCGGGCGATACTACACCAGGGAGTTTTCCGCATTCAGGGAATTCGCTGATTTAAACCGTTTCGCTGTTCACCGGTGCGAGCTTTGGCAGGCTGCTGTCGTGAAGGAATATGAATCGGCTATATTGGATGGAACTGCACGATGTGAGGGTTGCGCTCCTAACCATTCCGCCTGAGCCTTTCCCTGATTTCGGCAGGTAATGCCTGCGGATTTTCGGGGTATATAAAGGCATGAAAGCAGGTAAGAGTATAATGACAAAATACATCGGCGGGTTTGACGACTTCATTACAGAAGGAACCCAAGAGGAGGCCGAAGCGGAGGATAAGTTAGCCCAGGCCAACAAGATATTTAAGCTTATTAACAACGGGGATCAGTTTGGTATCATACCGGCGTTCAGCCCGTTAGATAGCGCCTTTACGAACTTGCGAAAACAGGACGCGCTGGAAGCAGCTATTTTGAAATTGAAGTATGGCTACATTCCGTTCAGCACTGGTTATACCTAT
Source organism: uncultured Chitinophagaceae bacterium (assembly GCA_903884185.1). Classification (GTDB taxonomy): domain Bacteria; phylum Bacteroidota; class Bacteroidia; order Chitinophagales; family Chitinophagaceae; genus CAISDV01. Next base: position 3,403 of record CAISDV010000032.1, read on the forward strand.
CCTGATGGCCAACAAACATCCAAGGTAGAACAGAAGTTTTTCTTTATACCG
>CAISDV010000033.1 GCA_903884185.1 uncultured Chitinophagaceae bacterium
ACTTTTGTTCAAACATTCATTGTCTATGACAAATACAAGAAAGATTGGTTTACTACTGGCCATTTTAGGAACTTCAGTTTTTATATACAGTTGCTCGCACAATCCTTATGCAGAAGCCAACAAATCATACAAACAGAGATCAAAAAGTTTTGCCGATACATTGCGTATGGCACCGGGAGTGGAATCGAATGATTCTATTAAGGAACCACAATATTATATAGGTACTACCAACTTCAATCTTCGTAAACCAAATTTTGTCATCATTCATCATACGGCGCAGCACGGTTGCCCGGAAACATTAAAAACATTTACAACCGTTGCTTCCAAAGTGAGTGCGCATTATGTGATCTGCAAAGATGGAACGGTACATCATATCCTGAATGATTATATGCGTGCCTGGCATGCAGGAGTGAGCAGGTGGGGAAATTTAATTGATGTGAATTCTTCCTCTATTGGAATTGAGTTGGATAATACCGGCTATGAAACTTTTGATGATGCACAGATAAAGGCACTCATAAGTTTGCTGGGTAAGCTGAAAAAAGAATATGATATTCCTACTGCTAACTTTATCGGGCATAGTGATATCGCTCCAAAAAGAAAGATCGACCCAAATTACCGCTTTCCATGGAAAACCCTTGCTGATAAAGGCTTTGGGCTTTGGTATGATGATGCAAGAGCAAATGTACCCGATGGCTTTGATGATATACAGGCATTGCGCATCATTGGCTATGATGTAAAAGATACATCTGCCGCCATTGGTGCATTCAAAAGGCATTTCATGCAGGATACCACTTCTAAAAAATTAAATACTTTAGATAAGAGCGTTCTCCTCAACCTCAGCAAGAAATATATGTAATGCGTATATGCCTGTTTATATTTTTTTTATTGTTTGAAGGGATGTGCTCTGCACAGGGACAGCACTCCAACGATCCTTATATTATTGTCTTAGGAATTGCTCAGGACGCAGGCTATCCGCAGGCAGGTTGTTTGGAAGATTGCTGTAAAAGGGCATGGAATGACCCTTCACAAAAAAGACTGGTTGCTTCACTTGCATTGGTTGATCCGGCAACTAAAAACTGGTGGTTGTTTGATGCAACACCGGATATCACAGAGCAATTACAATTATTCAGGAAGATCACTCACTCAGAATATGCTGTTCTCCCGAAAGCAGTTTTCTTAACGCATGGGCATATCGGCCATTATACTGGACTGATGTATTTTGGAAGGGAAGTGATGAATACTTCCGGCCTCACAGTTTATGCCATGCCGCGAATGCAATCCTTTTTACAAAACAATGGTCCCTGGAGCCAGTTGGTTCAGTTAAAGAATATCAGTATCTCATCTCTTGCAAATGATAAAACCGTGAGCCTTGCTCCGGGTATTGATGTTACGCCGTTTCTTGTGCCGCACAGGGATGAGTTCACAGAAACAGTTGGCTTTACTATTACTCATAAAGATTTCAAACTAATATTTATTCCAGATATTGATAAGTGGGACAAATGGGACAGAAGCATTAATACAGTTGTGAAGAACAGTTCTATCGCACTTCTTGACGGGACATTCTTTAGCGACAAAGAACTGAAGGGGCGATCTATGAGTGAGATACCACATCCTTTTGTTCAGGAAAGCTTTACACAGTTTGAGGGGTTGACTGCTGTTGAGAAGAAAAAGATCATTTTTATCCATCTCAACCATACTAATCCGCTGCTGGATCCTTCTTCAAAAGCATATACAGAAACCAGCAGCAAAGGGTTTTCTGTTGCCAAACAGGGGCAGAAAATAGAAATGAAGTAATTTTCCTTACAAATATTTTACTCACAAAACATTATACTAACAACCGTTAGCTTATTTTTGCGGCTTCAAAACAGCAGATATGGAATTCCAACTCAATGAAGAGCATTTAATGATACAAAAGGCGGCGCGTGATTTCGCTATTAATGAATGCCTGCCCGGTGTGATAGAAAGGGATGAACACCAGAAATTCCCCCGCGAACAGATCCTGAAACTGGCCGACCTGGGCTTTATGGGTATCATGGTAAGCCCTGACTATGGTGGATCTGGAATGGATACGGTGAGTTATGTATTAGCCGTAGAAGAACTGAGCAAAATAGATGCAAGCACCAGTGTATGTGTGAGTGTGAACAATAGCCTTGTATGCTGGGGTATTGAAGCATATGGTACCGAAGAACAGAAGAAAAAATATTTAACGCCGCTTGCACAGGGAAAGAAAGATGGTGAACTATGGATCGGCGCATTTTTATTGAGTGAACCTGAAGCAGGAAGTGACGCCACTTCACAAAGAACCACTGCAGAAGATAAAGGCGATCATTATTTATTGAATGGAACAAAGAACTGGATCACGAATGGTTCTACAGCAAGTGTTTATCTCGTAATGGCTCAGACTGACGCATCGAAAGGGAGCAGGGGCATTAATTGCCTGATCGTGGAGAAAAGCTGGCCGGGGGTGACGGTTGCCGCAAAAGAAAATAAACTCGGTATCCGTGGAAGTGATACCAACACCATCATGTTCAACGATGTAAAAGTGCCAAAGGAAAATCGCATTGGGCCGGATGGTTTTGGTTTTACTTATGCCATGAAGACATTGGCTGGCGGGCGTATCGGTATTGCCTCACAGGCATTGGGAATAGCAACAGGAGCGTATGAACTGGCATTAAAATATTCCAAACAGCGCAAAGCATTTGGTAAAGAAATAGCGCAGCACCAGGCCATTCAATTTAAGTTAGCTGATATGGCTACAAGAATAGAAGCGGCGCGTTTGCTTTGTATGAAAGCAGCCTGGGAAAAAGATAATGGATTGAATTATGACCTGAGCAGTTCCATGGCAAAAGTATATGCCAGTGAAACAGCCATGTGGGTAACAGTAGAAGCAGTGCAGATACACGGTGGTTACGGGTTTGTAAAAGAATACCATGTAGAACGTTTAATGCGCGATGCCAAGATCACGCAGATATATGAAGGCACGAGTGAGGTGCAGAGGATTGTTATTAGTCGTTCGATACTGAAGTGATGCGGGATACGGGATGGGGGATGCGAGATAGGGGATACTAGATGCGGGATAGGTGATATATTTACACCATCTTTTAACCCCTCTTTAAATTACTAACCGGTGAAAGCTGTCGGTGTGTTTTTTTGTGCCTTATTGCTTGCATCCTTTTATCCCGCTAAAGCACAACCTGGCAACGGTTTTATCCACGAGTTATTAAAAAGAATAGAGCAGCAGCAAATAAGCCAGGACAGTTTTTTTATTTCCGGCATCTTCCCTTCTTATGTTGGTAAGGCAAAAGATAAATTCTCCAAACGCCGCCCGGAGAATAATGTATTCTCCACTTCAATTATCGTGTACACTTTAAAACAGTTGAAACCGAAACTGGATGAGGAGTCATGCAGGATCATTGACAATATTGAATCGCGCGCTAAAAAAATATTCACAAAATTTGAGAACAAGAATGGGAAAGGAACGTATAATTTTTGGCGGCTGGATACTGCATTTAAGTTTCCATTCAACAGTTGGTTGCCGGTCGTTTACAGATCCTGGCAATTGCCCGATGATATGGATTGCACTGTAATGGCACTGCTGGCGCAGGATGCAAAAGATTCAACCGCTGCTAAAATGCATTTGCAAATGCAGCAATATGCGGGCTACCCGGCAAAAAAAGTACGGCAGGTGCCGGCTAATTATAAAAATATCCCGGCTTATTCTACCTGGTTTGGAAAAAAATTCCCTGTCTTTTATGATGTATGTGTAGAGGCGAATGTGCTGAATTTTGTGCAGGAATATCAACTAGCATGGACAAAAGCAGATTCTGCCACACTGCAGTTCATAGTTGAAGTGGTTAGGTCGAAGGATTATTTAAAAAGATATACTGAGATATCCCCTTATTATATTCAGCCACCAATTATCTTATATCATTTGGCCAGGCTGATGTCTGCCAAACCCATACCAGAACTCGAGAAATTTAAAACACAATTGGTAGAAGACGCGATGCAATTATTTTCGCAAAGCAATAATCAATTGGTCAAGATGATCCTGGCTTCTGCTATCTGTAAATGGGGTTATCAGCCACCTTCCATGGATATGCCTGATGAACCCGTTTTATACCAGCTACTCGAAGAAAACGATATGCCTTTTTTTGTAGGCAATATGTTATCTTTCCCAAGAGAGCCTTTGAAAACAATATTGTCGGCCATGTTTAAAAGAAACCTGGTGTATTATGATCACTGCCCAGCCTACAACGATGTTTTATATCTTGAATATCTTTTACTAAATAAGAAGAGTGGTGCCGGTAAATAAAGAAACATATCAGTTGATCTCAGAAGAGCTGAAACAAAAAAATGTTTCACTTGTTGCTGTCAGCAAAACCAAGCCAGCAGAAGAGATCCATACTTTATATGAATTGGGGCAAAGAGATTTTGGCGAGAATTATGTTCAGGAACTGGCAGAAAAAAGATCATTATTGCCTGAAGATATCCGCTGGCATTTTATTGGCCATCTCCAAAGCAATAAAGTAAAGATCATCGCGCCCTTTGTTCATTTGATACATGGGGTAGATAGTTTTAAATTATTAGCCGAGATCAATAAACAGGCAGAAAAAAATAACCGCGTGATAGATTGCTTGTTGCAAATGCATATTGCAGTTGAAGAGACCAAGTTTGGATTGAATGAAAAAGAATTGAAAGAACTGCTGCAGCAATTATCTGCGCAGCCAATGAAAAATATAAGGGTGGTGGGTTTGATGGGAATATCTTCTTTAACTGATGACACTTCAAAAGTGAGAAGCGAGTTTAATGCTTTGAAATTATTGTTTGATCGGTCAAAGATGAATGATGATTTTAAAATATTGAGCATGGGGATGAGCAGTGATTACCAACTGGCGATAGAAGAGGGGAGTACTATGGTACGGATCGGCAGTTTGTTATTTGGGATGAGATAAATACTTTTTTAATCACAAGGGACACTAAAGTCCCACGGAACACAAGAAATCCTTCATCGATGAAACAGTTAAATAAAATAAGCTACCTGTTTTTACTACTGCCTCTCTTTATTTGTAATTACGGCTGCTCCCAGGTAAATGTGCACGATGATTTTGAAGCACCCAAACTCAGTAAGTTATGGGGAACAGACAGATTTGCCCCTGGTGCTGTTGAAATACAATCTGCCATTACCCGCAAAGGGCATGGCGCTGTAAAGATCACCTTAAAAACGGGTGATGTATTTGAAGAAGGCCTTGGTACAAGCCATGGTTCTGAACGAGATGAATTAAGGGAAGCAACCGAACTGGTATCCAAAGAGGGATCGGTGTATGAATATTCTTTTAGTATGTTTCTGCCAGCTGATTTTATTATTGTTCCAACACGACTCGTTATTGCACAATGGAAGCAATATTGCGGAGAGGGTAAACCCTGCTCAGATGACAGCCCTGTTATGGCTTTACGTTATCAATCAGGGGTACTGCGGATCACCCTGCAAACAGATACAGCAGATTCAGACATACGCAATTTGTTCCAAACCACTGGAGACCTGAGAGGTAAGTGGATGGATTTCAAATTTAAGGTTCGGTTTTCTAGACAGAATAACGGGCAGATAGAAGGATGGATGAATGATAAACAGATCATCAATTACAAAGGAATCACAGGCTACACCGGAAGGGGGTATGCGGAACAAAGCAAGTTCTATTTTAAGATGGGCCTATACCGTAATGTAATGCCCGAGCGTATGAGCATTTATATTGATGAATATAGTAAGATGGAGGTGGTGGAATAGGTAGCGTCTGGTGTGTGCACGGGAAACATTACCAGCATTGTCTCGTAT
>CAISDV010000034.1 GCA_903884185.1 uncultured Chitinophagaceae bacterium
ATTACTGCTTTGCAAAATCCCGGCCAGGTTCCCGGCCAGGTTTTCATCAAAAACGGGTTAAAAGAGGTGAATTATGAGAAATATAAATCTATTTCAATCTTGTATCCTATTGATTATCAATAAAAGAAAAGGTATGGAATACCACTTGAAACCCTCATAATCAGGTGGTCCCTGGTTCAAGTCCAGGTGGGCCCACCCAACCCTAATAAAGGTTTCAGCGGATTCGCTGGAGCCTTTTTTCTTTAAAAGGCATTGGAAAAGATATTAGAATTAAATCTGAGTCAGTTTGCTCTTACAATCTGAGCTATAGGCCCGGAACATGGCTGAGGCGCAGAATTGTCGTGGAATTGAGGGGAAATAAGGGTAAAATCGTGTGTTTACGGCGTTTTTTTTGCTCGGTTAATAGGAATGATTGAGGGTTAAAATCGCAGAGAATAGTACGGGGCTATAATACAAATTCTAGACATTATTCTACAGACAGGTAGCCCCTCCTGAGGCGGGCAGGCCCGCTGGGGCAATAAGAAAACATTTATCAGAGCTGCAATTAGCGCTCCGTAGGCCCGCCCGGACAAGCCGTTCGGACGGGAGTGCCCTGTTTGTAGAAAACACAACAAAATGAACGATAGCCCAGTAGGTGGCTACCCATATAGATACAAAATAAATAAGTATAAATTTGGTAACAAGGTAAATCGAACCAGGCTGCCTTATTTATATGAGAAAAAAATCAACCCTAATAAATCTTATCAATATTCTCCTGCTTGTTATTTCGCAAACTTTACCTGCGCAGAAATATACAGGTACACTTAAGCTTGATCAACCAATATATGAATCAAATGATTTTGCAGAATTGTTGATTCGACAGATCGGAAATGGTTGCATCCGAATTACCCTAAGCCCAATGGATATTCCACTTCACAAAGACCTTGAAAACCTCAGCCTGGTTAAAGCAGCCTATCCAACACCAATCATCCGCATCAACACAATAGAGAAAGACATTATAAAACAAATTGGAAACCTCACCGTAAAAATATCAGCCGCTCCCCTCACCATACATATCACTAATCAACATCAACAAGTTATACAACATATCATATTTGAAAAAGACAATACGGTTTCTTTTATTTTAAATGGAGAGGAGAAAGTATTGGGCCTGGGAGAAGGCGGCCCTAAACCCACAACCAACTGGCGTTCGCAGCCGGTGCAGTATGATAGGCGCGGATCAATGGACAGCATGCAACCTCGCTGGCAGGGCGATATGTATGGATCACGCAATCCTGCTGCCATGCTTGCAGGTACCAGTGGATGGGGACTATTTGTTGCAGCGCCATGGGTGTTGGTTGACTTGCGTGATAAATCAAAAGGCTTATTTATTCCATATCAAATTCCCACTTCTACTTCTCAACCACAGAATGAACGCAACCAGGGATTGAATAACGGAAAAGGGCTTCCATCAGTTGATAAAATGATTCCCGGTTTGTTCGACCTGTTTGTTTTTGATGCACACGATCCGTCAGAGATGATGCAGAACTTTTCAAAGATCACAGGCCCTGCAGCATTGCCACCCAAATGGGCATTGGGTTATATGCAATCGCATCGCACACTCGAAGATGATGCACAGATGACAGGTATCGTTGATACATTCCGGTTAAAGAAAATTCCCATTGATGCTGTCATTTATCTCGGTACAGGTTTTACACCAAGGGGCTGGAATAAAACACAACCTTCTTTTGAGTTTAACCCCGCAGTGTTCAAGCATGATCCATCTACAGTAATTGATGCGCTTCATAAAAATAATGTGAAGCTCGTGTTACACATGGTTCCCTGGGACAGAGATAAACTTCCTACGCTTTATGGAAGCATTCCCGCAAAGTCCAATGAAATAAGAAGTACAGGCCAGATAGAAAATTACTGGAAACAACACGAAGGATTGGTGAAAATGGGTGTGGATGCTTTTTGGCCCGATGAAGGCGACTGGTTTAATCTGGATGAAAGGCTCAAACGCCATCAAATGTATTACGAAGGATCTATTGCAACAGAACCCGGTAAAAGGCCGTGGAGCCTGCACCGCAATGGCTACCCCGGTATTGCAAAATGGGGCGGATGGGTATGGTCGGGTGATACAGAATCATCCTGGAAAACACTCGAAGCGCAAATTGCAGTAGGCATAAATTATTCACTCAGCATTGCGCCTTTCTGGGGATCTGATATTGGTGGATTTTATCCCAGCGAAGAATATTCCGGAGAAATGTATGTGCGCTGGCACCAGTTTGCATCTTTCAATGCATCCTTCCGTTCGCATGGAAGAACATGGTGGCTGCATCTGCCCTGGGGTTGGGGACGTTCTGTAATGGGCCCAAAAGAAAACAGAGCTAATGCGCTACCATCAGCCATGAATGATCCCCGCATAGAACCTATCATCAAACAATACAATGAACTACGTTATCAACTCATGCCATATACTTATACCGTTGCATGGCAGGCGCGCAAAACAGGGATGCCCATGATGCGGTCGTTGTGGCTTCATTATCCAACAGATGAAAAAGCAGCAGGCATTGCCGATCAATTTCTTTGGGGAAGAGATATCATGGTAGCGCCCGTTTATGCAAAGAATGCTCAAACAAGAAAACTGTATTTGCCAAAAGGGTTATGGTATGATTGGTGGACAAATGAATCTCTAACCGGTGGCACAACAGTAGAGAAAGCCGTTGATCTTTCCACTATGCCCATATATATTAGAGCAGGAGCCATCATACCAATAGATACTTTGCGTCAGTCAACTGCCGATACAACAACTGCCACGCTCACACTAAAAATATATACCGGGGCCGATGGTAGTTTTATTTTATATGAAGATGATGGAAAGAGCCTTGCTTACTTATCAGGAAAATTTCTTCAAACAAAATTCACCTGGAACCAGCAGCAAAAACAATTCACCATTGAACCGGTAATTAAAACTCCAAAAAAACTGGAATCTCGTGTTTTTAAAATTGAATGGGTGGTGGAGGGGAAAAAGCAAACACTTGCTTACTCCGGGAAAAAAACGATCCTGTTTTTGCGCCAGTAATACTCCCAATAAATTTTATTCCTAACTTGATGCCTCATTTAATAATGCACTGAGATGAAAACAACACGATTGCTGCTTGCCGGCATAACCGCACTTATCATTATATCAGCATCAGCACAGGATGTAAAACCGCTTACAACCCGCGCCAACCTTGCTATTGTAGCTACTGCCACCACTTCGGCGCGTGGTGGATTTGGTGTGGCTGCATTAAATGACGGGCTTGCGCCGGTAAGTACAGGAAACACTCGTCCGGGTAATAGGCTACAACCCCGGCAGAATATATGGGTGCAATATGATTGGGCACAGCCCGTGAGTACAAAAGAGATCGCCATCTTTTGGTCCGACTATAATAAAAATATCCGCCTGCCCGAAACATACCGTGTACAATATTGGAATGGCAACAATTTTGTTCCCGTGCAAAATGCAAAAGGACTTGATAAACAAAACAATCAGCTCAACACAACCAGCTTTGATGAAATAAAAACAACCAGGATCCGCCTTGAATTAGATTCTGCAGACAGGGGTATTGCAACAATATTGGAATGGATCGTTTTTAAAACTGATAATTCTGTTAGTCCGGCGCCACAGGTAAATGCAGGCGTTGACCGCGACGTAATGATCAATGGTAAAACATATCTCTCTGGTTCCGTGCGATCAGTTGTTCCTGTATCAAAAATCGAATGGAAAAAGATCAGTGGTCCCGGCACGGTACAATTCACCGGTGGAAATAGTTTGAAAGGCACTGCCACATTTTCTGCACCGGGTGATTATACACTTGCTATGAATGTTACCCAGGAATCGCTGCAGCAAACTGGTACTATTAATGTAAAAGTTCATGAACCATTAAAAGCAAAACGCCTTGATGTTGTTTACACCAAACGTTATACAATTGACAACCAGCTTTGGAATGACAGGGCAAAAGCCATGATCACAAGTTGGATTCCTCATTGTGTAGAGGAGATAGAACGCACTGATCTGAAAGTAGGAGAAGGTGGGCTCGATAATTTTATTGAAGCAGCCAAAGCGCTTCGCGGCGAACCACATGCTAAACATAAGGGATATGTATTTTCCAATGCATGGGTACACCAAACCATTGAAGCCATGTGTATTGCACTGATGGTAGATCCCAAAGGCGATAAGGATATGATAGCTGCACAAACAAAAATGAAAGCCACTTTAGAAAAATGGATCCCTATCATTCTCGCTGCACAGGAACCGGACGGGTATTTGCAAACTGCTTTCACACTGCGTGATACTGCACGCTGGAAATCACGCTGGTCGCCTGAAACCCGCGGTAATCACGAAGGATATGTGTCTGGCTATTTTATCGAATCAGCTATCAATCATTATACATTAACGGAAGGAAAAGATAAACGCTTATATAATGCTGCAAAGAAATTAGCAGATTGCTGGGTAAATAATATTGGTGTTGGAAAAAAAGAATGGTTTGATGGGCACCAGGAAATGGAACAGGCGCTCGTTCGTTTTGGACGATTTGTAAATGATATGGAAGGAAATGGAAGAGGAGACAGTTATGTAAAACTCGCCAAGTTTTTATTGGATTGCAGAAAGGATGGAAGTGAGTATGATCAAAGCCTTGTTCCTGTTCAGCAACAATATGAAGCGGTAGGACATGCCGTGCGCGCTACTTATAATTATTCTGCTATGGCTGATGTGGCTGCAGAAACAGGCGATGTGGATTATCAAAGTGCAGTGATGTCGTTATGGAATAATCTCACCAACAAGAAATATTATTTTACCGGCGGCATCGGCAGCGGAGAAACTTCAGAAGGTTTTGGTGGAAATTATTCTTTGCGCAACAGTGCCTATTGCGAATCTTGTTCCAGCGCGGGACTTATTTTCTTTCAATACAAAATGAACCTCGCCTATCATGATGCGCGTTATGCAGACCTGTACGAAGAAACGATGTACAATGCATTGATGGGTTCACTTGACCTGGAAGGAAAGAATTTTTATTATACTAATCCGCTTTCCTCTTATGAAGCCCGTGATGATTGGCATGTATGCCCTTGTTGTGTTGGAAATATTCCGCGCACTTTATTAATGTTACCTACCTGGACTTATGTTACTGGTGATAATGCTATTTATGTAAACTTATACATTGGCAGTACCATCAATGTTGAACGTGTAGCAGGTACAGATGTGCAAATGATACAGAAAACAGAATACCCATGGAAGGGAAATGTGGGAATAACAGTGAACCCGAAAGTTTCAAAAGAGTTTACTGTTTATGTGCGTGTACCTAACCGCACCACGAGCGAATTATATAAACCCGACAAAGAAGTGAATGGATTAAAATGGCTGAAGGTAAATGGGCAGATGATAAAAATAAATGTCGTAAAAGGCTATGCTGCCATCACAAGAAAATGGAAAGCAGGCGATAAGATAGAATTGGAAATGCCCATGGAAGTGCAGCGCTTTACAGCAGATGACCGCATTGAATCTAATAAGGGAAGGGTAGCGCTTCGTTATGGGCCATTGGTATATAATGTAGAAAAAGCCGATCAGCAGGATCTTACCAAATCCATTAGTAAAGCACCACTTGCAGTAGAATGGCGCAATGATCTTCTGGATGGAGTGATGGTGATCAAAGGTACCTGGGCTGATGGAACACCATTGACCGCTATACCTAACTATGCCCGCGACAACAGGAATGTAAAACCGTTGCCTGGAACAACTGCAGTACAACGGCCAACGGAGAAGGATATGAATTCGATTATTTGGATCAAGGCTGATAAGTAGATTTTTTTTTTTCACCGCAGAGTCGCAGAGAACGGAGAGAAACGCAGAGGGCTATCAGGTTTCATCTCGGCGAACCTCCCCGTCTCCCTGCCTCCCCGGTGAATCTTTTCTTTGTGCTCTTTGTGTCTCCTCTACACCCTTGTGGTTAAAAAAATATCTCATATTCTTAATCATACAAAATGAAAAAAGAAAAATCCCCCATCACCCGCAAAGACTTTATCAGCAACTCCGCCAAGACCCTCGCTGCATTCATCATCGTTCCGCGATTTGTATTAGGCGGAAAAAAAGCAGATGGTTCTTTTTACACGCCCCCCAATGATATGGTCTCCCTGGGTTTTATTGGAACAGGAAAACAAGGCCGCATTCTCTCTTCCTATTTTCTTCCCACCGGTGAGATACGCATTGTAGCATTAAGCGAAGTATACAAAGCAAAAGCCGCAGCGGCTATTGATCGCATCAAAGAATTGCATACAAAAAATCCGCAAGCTGGCACTTATTCCGAAATACCCGTGTACAATGATTTCAGGGATTTGCTTGCGCGAAAGGACATAGATGCCGTGGTCATAGCCACTCCCGATCACTGGCATGCAGCAGTTGCTGTGCGTGCCGCCGAAGCGGGAAAAGATATTTATTGCGAGAAGCCAATGGCATTAACGGTGCGAGAAGGAAGAGCGATGGTAAATGCAACACGCAAACACAACCGTGTTTTTCAAACAGGAAGTATGCAACGTTCCTGGCCCGAGTTCAGGCAGGCAGCAGAACTGATACGCAACGGATATATTGGTGAAATAAAAACCATCAAAGTAAATGTGGGTGTGCCACCTGTTCCGTATAATTTACCTGCAGAACCGATACCTGACGGACTCGACTGGACAAAGTGGCTTGGCCCCAATGAATTTAAACCATTCAATTCTGAGCTGGCGCCGCCATTATCAAAAGATGTGTATCCCAACTGGAGATTGTATAAAGAGTTTGGTGGTGGAATGGTCACCGACTGGGGTGCGCACATGTTTGATATTGTACAATGGTCTCTGGATATGGATCACAGCGGGCCCGTAGAGGTCATTGCACCCGATGGAAAAGATCATCCTTTTCTTACCTATCGTTATGAGAATGGAATTATCATGACGCATGAACCATGGGAATGGAATAATGCCATTCATTTTAAAGGAACACTGGGAGAACTTAAAATACAGCGCGGCAAACTCGAAACCACTCCTGCATCTTTAAAAGATAAAGTCATTGGTGAAAATGAAAAGCATGTGTATAAGAGTGAGAACCATTATAAAGATTTCGCAAACGCCGTGCGCAAACGCACGATGCCTATTTGTGATGTAGAGACCGGTCAGCGTACTGCAACGGTTTGTAATATTGGGAATATTGCATATCAATTGAAACGCGGATTGAAATGGGATCCTAAAAAAGAATTGTTTATTAATGATAACGAGGCCAACGCATTACTCGGCCGGCCGATGAAGAATGAGTGGGGGATAAAAATTTAGTTTCACGCCCGTCCGAATGGCGTAGCCGGGCGGACAAAGGGGCAAAGGAGCAAATCCCGAAGTTTCGGGAGCAAAGGATTGCTCTGCTTTCTGAGCCTCTATGGTTATCCATCATCTTGCTTTTCTGGAGTAAAAATCAATTCGTAATTTCACCCTGCAATAGGCTGACTAAGAAAAATGAGGCAAACAATTTTCTCAACAATCCTTGGCGCCTTATTTTTTCTTTGCTCCCGAAACTTCGGGATTTGCGTGAAACCCTAAACTCATGATCACTGGCGCACACTCCATCATTTACAGCTCCGATCCGCAGGCGGATATGCAATTCTTTAAAGACATCCTCCAATTCCCCAACGTTGATGCCGGTCACGGATGGCTCATCTTTGGATTACCTCCTTCAGAACTGGCCATACATCCTGCAGATGAAAACGGTAAGCAGGAATTTTATCTCATCACTGATGATATTCAGTTATTTGTAAAAGAGATGAATGAACACAAAGTTTCATGCACGGATATAGAAACTCATCGTTGGGGTTTGCTAACTCATATCACTTTACCCAGTGGAAGCAAGTTGGGGGTGTATGAGCCGAAGCATCCCAAGCCCTGAGGCTGACCACTCCTTGTTAGATATGAATCTTTGTACCTGTTCCACCTTCCTGTGCAACATTCATTTCCTTTTTGTGTCTTTTAAATAATCAATCTTTCGGCAAGGGGAAAACTATACATGAAAGATTAACTGATTCCATTAAACAACATGCACATATTAAAAAAACCTGCGGGAAGCGGGGTGGCATTGTATTATCCTTCCAGATAAAAATCTAAAAATCATTAGTATGAAAAAAACATTCGTATGTGTGTTCCTTGTTATTATGCTTGCTGGTTGTTTGCAGTCGAGGCCCGCTTTTTATCAAGAGAATACAATAAAAGGGGAAACTATTCTTATCCGCGTTGAATACCGCAGCAATAATAATCGCGAGGGTCAGATACGCCAGGTATTAAAAGGATCTAGTGTTGCTGACCTCAATATTAAGCAAGGCACTATGTCCAGCGAGATCGAAGCACGTTATCAATCCATAACTGTTGAGCAGGCCGCTTATTTAAAGCAGGAGCTCGAGCAGATCAGTGGGATACTCAATTTCCGCATTCCCGGATCAAAGGAAGAAGGCACCGGCCTGGGACTTGCCATATGTAAAGAATTTATAGAAGCACAAGGTGGTAAGATATGGGTGGACAGTAGTTATGGAGAAGGCAGTAAGTTTTCTTTTGAGTTAAAAACTGTTGGATAAGAAAGTTTGATGCCCCGCTGACCGCTTGGATAGTTTTACTTGAAAGCATTTGTCGCTCATATCCTCTTTGTCCCATGAACCCCTGCATAACCCCATGCGGCGAATAATTTCCATAATCACCGCATATTTTGCGGCTAATATTAGCATATTTGGATAAAAAGCATATATTTACCGCATAAAATGCGGTGAATACTATGTATATCCATCAACTTAAAGAATGGCCCGAGTTCTATTGGGAACAGCCAAAGCTGGTTCAACCGCTGACTGAAATACGTCACCGGCAAGGCCGCCTTTTGGGTAAAATGGAGAATCTTGGATTTCCCCTTCGCTCAGAAGCTGTACTGCAAATACTTACTCTGGATGTAATCAAATCAAGTGAAATAGAAGGTGAAATTCTTGACCACAGTCAGGTTCGTTCTTCCATTGCCAGGAAATTGAGAATGGATATGAGCGGATTGGTAGCATCAGACCGCAATGTGGATGGTGTTGTTGAAATGATGCTGGATGCTACACAACAGTTTGCAACACCACTAACAAAAGAGCGTTTGTTTCATTGGCATTCAGAATTATTTCCAGCAGGTAAAAGTGGTATGCATAACATTACAACGGGTGATTGGCGCAATGGCCCGATGCAGGTTGTTTCAGGAGCAATGGGTAAAGAGCGTATACATTTTCAGGCGCCTGATGCGGCGATCATTAATAAAGAAATGTCTTTATTCCTCAACTGGTTCAACACTAAAAAAGATATTGATCCGGTATTAAAAGCAGGTATTGCACATCTTTGGTTTGTAACGATCCATCCTTTTGATGATGGTAATGGAAGAATAGCGCGCGCTATCGCCGATATGCAACTCGCTAGGGCTGATGAAAGTTCGCAAAGATTTTATAGCATGTCGGCACAGATAAGATTGGAGCGCAAAGATTATTATGATATGCTGGAAGACACGCAGAGAGATACATTAGACATCACCAACTGGCTGGAATGGTTTCTTGCATGCCTGGGCCGCGCATTCAATGCAACAGAAAATACATTGAATTCCGTATTACAAAAAGCACGGTTCTGGGAAACAAATAATGATCAATCACTCAATGAGCGCCAGCGCTTGATGCTGAACAAATTACTGGATGGGTTTGAAGGAAAACTCAATACTTCCAAATGGGCGACGATCACCAAATGCTCTACAGACACGGCTCTTCGTGATATACAAGACCTGGTAGAGAAAAAAATACTGCAAAAAGAAAATGCAGGTGGCAGGAGCACGAACTATATTTTGCTACAGTAATTCCAACCCCGTCCGAACGACGCAGCCGGGCGGGCTTTCGGGCTTCACTATCTCTTAATAGAAAAGCCAAAACATTTAATCTAAACCCTTGGCGCCTTTGCTCCTTGGCGTCTTTGCGTGAAACAATTTTTGTACATTAGCAAATCAAGACTACTATGAAACATATATCCTGCCTCGCTTTTATCATATGTGCCTTTACTGTAAATGCCCAACAAAAAGCCCCCAACAAATTTATCCTCGACGGCACGATCGATCAAAAAGACGGATGGGTTCACCTGAGTTATATGTCATCAGCCAATAAACCCATTATCGACAGTGCGGAAATCAAGAACGGTATTTTTCATTTAAGCGGCTCCATCACAGAACCCACGATCGGGTTTTTCAGCGGGAAGACAAAAACGAGAAGTGTGGATGATCCAAATTCCACGACGATCTTTTTAGAGCCAACCCAGATGAAAATCGTTGTAAAGACAAATGAATTTAAACAGGCGAAATTAACAGGATCGGTCTCAAACAATGATTTCCAGGTATTGCAAAAGGAAACACAAAAAATTTCGGCAAGATGGAAAGTAGTGATGGATACTTTATCAGCCGTAAATAAAAGAAGCAATACAAAATACCAGGAACTTCGTGATTGGGCATTGGTGCCTTATTTCCAGGAAATGAAAGAAGCGAAATATGCATTTTATAATAGTCACCGAACTTCTTATGCCACCGCATATGAATTGCGATTTGGAGCAAGCGACCTGACAACCGATTCACTGAAATTATTTTATAACCGGCTGCCTGAAAAAGTACAGCAAAGCAGGCTGGGGAAATATGTTGGTGAGGAAGTTGCGAAAAGAAAGATCGGTATTCCCCGAACTGTGGCAAAAGCGTTTATAGCCAATGGATTGTCGGGAGACAAAGTAAACCTGGCCGATGAAAAAGGAAAGTATGTGCTGCTTGATTTCTGGGCAAGCTGGTGTGTGCCTTGCCGCGCGGGCAATCCACACCTGAAAGATCTGTATGCGATGTACCATACCAAAGGATTTGATGTGATCGGTGTTTCTGATGATGACCGCGATCCTGCTGCGTGGAAGAAAGCGGTGGCGCAGGATGCATTGCCCTGGCAGCATGTGCTACGTGGACTGAAGTTTGTAAATGGGTTGCCTGAGAAATCCAGCGATATCAATGATGGTTTTAATATTTCGTCATTGCCCACACAGATATTAATTGATCCTTCGGGAAAGATCATTGGGCGTTATGGTGATGGAGGAGAAGAGCATGTTCTTCTCGATAAAAAATTAGAATCTATATTCAGTAATAAATGAGTGAAGAACAAAACATACCGGAAGAAAAATTAACAGAAGAAACTGAAGTTATCAACCAACCATCAGAAACTATTGCTATGGAAGTACATCATCATCCCGACCTGCATCACAGAAGAAAAAGATTCAGGGAATATTTTCTTGAATTCTTGATGATCTTTTTTGCTGTTTCTATGGGTTTTATTGCAGAAAATATCAGGGAAAGCATTTCTGAGAATTCAAAAGCCAGGGAGCTGGCCGAAAGCTTATACAGGGAAGTATATTCTGATTCCGCTGCAATTCAGCAAAAGGTCAAATTACGGTTAAGAAAGGAAGAGGAAATGGTTTTTTTGAGCAATTATTTAAAAGACAGTAACCTTACTCATTTATCTAACCGTTTCTTCCCTTCTGTTGTTTGGACTTTTATGTTATCTAATCAATCATTGTTTGAACCCAAGGATGGGATCATTAACCAGCTAAAGAATTCAGGGACCTTGCGCTATTTTAAAAGCACTGAGCTTCAAAATGTGATCGGAAACTTTAATGTGGCCATTTCAAGGGTGAGGACCCGGAATGAACAGGAGTATAGTTTTGTAGAAGTTTATACGCGTCCATTTGTACTGAAATTCTTCGATTTCAGATGGTATGATCAATTCACATTACAGGGTAAATTAACTCTTGTAGAGGCTTTAAATCAAAACCCTTATCCTTATTACCCGGGCGCTCTTAATAATGCTGCTGAACTTAAAAAACAGGATGCAGAAAACCTGGCCTCCTATTACCTGGTGTTGGTAAGGGCAACACGTCAGTTACACTACAAGGACTATAGTAAGGCAAATCATGAATTACTGGAAATACTTAGAAATGAATATCATTTTAAAGAATGAAAGGAAATTTACCATCTGACAGGCGTATCTCTTGAATCCGCATACGCTTTAGTAAAATCAAGCCCTTTGAATGCGCCGGCAATAAAACGAATACCCTGTAACAGGTGCTGTACATACACCGGATCGGAATAATCTTTTTTATCATGCCCCAATACAGTAACCCAGGTATGCCCGCCATCAAAATCATTTGTCCATACAGCGGGATATAATTCAGCATAACCTCCCGCATTTTTTATGATCAATTCTTTTTGGGCTGAATCGGAAGTATCTAATGAAGTAATATCATGTGCCATTAAAACTTTGATGCCGGGATACAATTCTTTTCCAAAATAACATTCGTCTTCTTTGATCCATGTCTTTGGTAAACCTTTCACAGAAGGATGTGAAGCGTCAATTACTTTAATTGAAAATTTTTGAAATTTTGCATGCCAGGCGAACGTGCCACCAAGCATCATTTTAAACCATTTCCAGTTTCGTTCGGTTCCAGTAACAGAATGTATCCCCACAAATCCTCCGCCAGCTTCTATATAATGCCTGAATGCCAATCTTTGTTTATCAGTATCAAACACATCATTGTTAGTACTCGCAAAAATGAGCAAAGTGTATTGTTTGAGATTGGCCTCGGTCATAACAGAAGCCTCTCTTGAAGTATCCACAATAAAATCATATTGCTTACCTAAGCCCTGAATGCATTTTACTGCATCGGGAATGTTATCGTGTACATAACCGGCTCCATTTTTTGTATACACCAGTACTTTTATTTTTTTCCAGTTGATATTTTCCTGCGCATGAACCTGGATGGATACAAGAAGTATAATGAGACAAGCTATCCTTTTCATCTTCCTAATTTACAGATAATAATTGTGGAATTTAAAAGTTTACCGGGGAGACAGGGAGGCGGGGAGCTTCGAAGAGATAATTTATTTCCCTCCCCGTTTCTCCCTGTCTCTGCGCCTCTGCGGTAAAAAAATTAAAAGCAAGCCTGTTTGAAAAAATAAACGACACAAGACACTATATTTAAACATCAATTCAATTAATAAAAATGAATATTAAAAATTTTGAGTTTAAAGCGAAAGTGGAAGATCTGGACCAATATGAAAATAAGTTATTGGAACTGAAACCTGTGTTTCATGGGCTTGATCACCAGATTGATACTTATTTCAACGTGCCAAAAGGCCGATTAAAACTAAGGGAAGGCAATATTGAAAGCTCTCTAATCAACTACGACAGGCAGGATACCGCCGATATGAAACAATCAGAAGTTATTTTGTACAGGCATGAGCCGAACAAAGCATTAAAAGATATTTTAGTTAAGCAGTTAGGAGTAAAAAAGATCGTAGATAAAAAACGTAAGATCTATTTTATTGATAATGTAAAGTTCCACTTTGATACGGTAGAAACCCTGGGAACTTTTATTGAAGTGGAAGTGATCGATGATAAAGACGCTTTTACCACGGAACAATTGAAAGAACAGTGCGATAAATATTTTCATTTCTTTAGATTGAGCAAATCCCAATTGATCGACAGGTCGTACAGTGACCTGGTCATTGGCTGAACCCATTACAGCACATCGATATAAATGTTAAAAAAATCATACGGTAATGCCTGCATCTGAAAACCTTTGTATTTTTAAAGTCAATAAAACGAAATTCCTTCAAACACAAAATCTACAAAGTGAAACTTACTGCTTGTATTTTTATTTCGATATGCATACTTGCATGCTCGCCTTATAAAAAAGTAACACTTACCATGAGCGACCGCCTCACCACCCGCTGGAAGGGATCCGAAGAAAAATCGGTGCTTGAGGCAATGGGAGCATATTCAACCAAAATACCCAAGCCGGAAGGCTATGCATTGCGATATGATTATTCTTTTGCCATCATTACCAATCATACCACACTCTCGAAAGATACCAAAGGCTTACAGATAAAAGCGGGCACGGACAGAAACGCCAATTCCATCACGCCAAGGGCTGAACCTGGCATCCCTACTTACCGTGAGCCAGGCACCCGCCCGGACAGTGTGATAAAGTCCATTGACTTTTATTTTGACAGATCCAAACGCGTTGTATCCGTTTATGCTGAAGGCTACCCTGATTCTGTTTTTTATATGAAAAGAAATTAAGCGGATAAAATGATCATCATGACAAGCCCCAAAAGATTTTTTGCCTTATTGCTCCTTCTTGTGATCGGCAATGCATACGGACAAAATAATTCCCGTGCAGCAGAATATTTTAAGATAGCTGAGGACTTGAAAAGCAAGGCAAAACCAGACAGCGCGATAATTTATTATGAAAAGGCATCTGAGGAATTCAAATCAACTGGTAACACAGAGCAATTCATTAATTCCTATAACCAGATCGGGATACTCTTAACAAGGCAGGACAAATATGACAAGGCCAAAGCATACCTGGATAAAGCATTATCAACAGGCCTTATGTCGCTTGATAGCAACAACCTGGTTATAGCCACCACATATATTAGCCTGGGCGTGGTGTATGGCGCTTTAGAGAATTATGATCAATCCATTATATACCATAACAAAGCACTTTCCATCAGGATACTAAAACTTGGAGAAAATAATGAAGATGTAGCCACCAGCTATGGAAATATTGGTAATGTTTATCTGCGCAGCAAAAATTATGAGAAGTCGCTTGAAGCCCATTTGCATGCAATGAAGATCAGGGAAATCCTTTTTGGAACTGGCAGTGTAGATATCATTCAAAGCTATTCAAACCTCGGCGCTGTTTACCGGGAAAAAAAGGACTACACATTGTCTATCGACTACTTCGCAAAAGCATTACAAAATAAGATCAAACAACGCGGCGAAGGCCATAAAGACCTGGTCAGGTATTATAAAAACCTGAGCGAGGTATATTACCTGGCCAACAATAAAGAACAGGGTGATCTTTGCAAAAACAAAGCAGACGAGATATCAAAGAGCTGATACCGGCTCAAAAAACTATTCCCACATTTTTTTCTCTATGTATCTTTTGATACCGTTGGCAAGCAGGCTGGTGGAGTAATATTGTGCCTCACCAAAAATAAAAGCCATGAAAAAATTGAATTGTTCAGATGCGGGATTTGATTGTAAAGGCGTTCTTACAGCCAGTACAGAAGAAGAAATATTACAGCAGGCGGCAGTCCATGCAAAAGAAGTACACGGGGTTACTGTTACTCCAGAGATGGTGCAGCAGATCAAGTCACTGATCAAAGATGAAAACTAACCAGAAATGCCTGCCCGAATGAATTTATTCAGGCGGGGCACAGCAGATCAAATCGCTGATCAAAGACGAGAATTAATTAGGAAATTTTTACCCTGCCTACCGGCAGGCAGGCGCAGAGACAGGGAGTTTCGGGGAGATAACCTTTGTCCCACCCTGTCTCTCCCGTCCCTCGGTGAAAGCATCAAATTTCTTTAGTAATTTGTAGGATCATACTTTTCTCATGGAAACAAACCAGGACCTTCTTAAGAAACTGCATTTTCTCACTGACCCTGAGTTGCGTGAAGAATTGCTTGAGCATGGAAAGTGGCTGACACTTAATAAAGGGGATGTAGTGGTTAAAGACGGGCAGTATGTAAAATTTTTACCTATTGTGATCCACGGTTCTGTACGTGTTTACCAGCAAAAAGAAGACAGGGAGATACTATTATATTATGTGCGTGCGGAGGAAACCTGTACCATGTCGCTTGCCGCCGCTTACTTTAATAATAAGAGCAGTTCGCATGGTATTGCAGTAGAACCCACGGAAATGCTTGTCTTCCCTTCTGAGTTGATCACAAAATGGCAATTGAAATACCCGGCATGGAATAAATATGTGATGCGCATGTTCCGCAGCAGGTATGATGAACTGATCGGTTCATTGGAGCGCATTGCTTTTGATCATATTGATGTACGGGTGATGGAATACCTGAAACAAAAAAGCCGTACAGACGAAAACAAGCTCATACAATTATCCCACCAAAGCCTGGCGCATGAACTGGGGACAACGCGAGTGGTCATATCCCGTATTCTCAAACAGTTTGAAAGAGAGGGAAAAATAAAATTATTTCGCGGAGCGATTGAAGTAATTCAATCCTGATACATAGGGTAAATGAAATCAGCACAGCAAGTAAAAAAGCTTTTATTTCGTGGTATTATTAAAGCTTTAACCCAGCTGTATGAGACCCAAAACTACACTACTCCTTTTATTTAACTTTTTTATTGCTGCATCTTTCGCGCAGGTAAGATTAGTTGATTGCAGTTTTGAAAGAAATGCTGATAACTCCATTAGTATTTATGCAGATAGCAGAATTGATGGAGAGTATACACTCAAAATAACATTTAATGGGTTGGCCGGGTATACAAGTACAGCCTTATTTGGCGGGGATATTGCTCTAACCACTATTCAGCGTGGAAAACAGGAAGTGATGAAACTGGTGCCGGTAAAAACTGCCTCAATGTATAATTCCCAGTTCAAGTATACATATTATGCAGGAAGATCATTGAGGAAATCGCCGGACAGTTCTTTTGTATACCTGCTTCCATCTACCGAAGGAAATCTTTTACGCATCGTGCCTGTTTCTTCCCTGGCAGAACGTGTTGGGAAAAAATCAGATGGGCCTGTAGCAACAGGATTTACTTATAACCTTGGCGATACAATCTGTGCAACAAGAGCTGGCATTGTGTATGATTGCAACGATGCAGTAACAGACGGGGAAAAAAGGAATCAGACTTTCAGAAGTGAAAGAAACAGAATTGCGATCCAGCACAAAGATGGCAGCATTGGGAATTATTCTGCAGTGGCACCTATTCTATTGCTTGTGAAGGAAGGAGATAATGTTATTCCGGGGCAACCACTGGCCGTCTTTAATAAGCAAAGCGATAAATATCATTTACTCTTTTCAACATATTATTTGGATGAAAAAAAATTGCTTGCCGATAATTCTTCAGGCACCACAATACCACCGGCATACTCAAACCTATCACCGCGTTTTTATGCTGATGAAATAAATAAGTCTGCTTCTTTACAGGCAAACAAAGTATATAAGGTACAGCAGCCAAAAGAGATCATTGCATCAGAAATGAGTAAAAAAGAAAAAAAGAAACTGGGACTATAATAAGAATAAATTATCGGCTATATTTAATCCATGCAATGCAGGCTGATTAATTTTTTTATTGCTTTAATACTCCTCTCGTCTATTGCGGAGGCACAGGATTTTGTTCCCGTATGGCCAAAAAATAATACTCCCAATTCAAGGCACTTGCCACTTACCGATAGCATTTCAAATGAAAGGGTGTACCGGGTAATGATCCCCGGGATGTATGCTTTCTTTCCATCTTCACAAGAGAATAAAGGTGCAGCAGTAGTGATTTGTCCTGCGGGCGGATATGATCATCTTGCTTACGTGATCAGCGGTATTCAATTGGCAAAATGGTTCAACACGATGGGTATGAGCGCTTTTGTATTAAATTACCGCTTGCCTAATTCGCCCGATCTTTTACAAAGAGAGATAGGGCCTTTGCAGGATGCGCAGCGTGCTATCCGTTATATCAGGACAAATGCATTTAAATGGGGAATCAAAACAGATAAGATCGGAATCATGGGCGCTTCATCAGGCGGCCACCTGGCAGCATCTGCAGGAACATTGAACAATGATGTATCTGCTATTGGAGATTCATTGGATCATATTTCTTTCCATCCTGATTTTATGATCCTCGTTTCACCGGTGATAGATCTAAGTACAATCTATGCTCACAAAGGAAGCCGAATTAATTTATTAGGGCCATCAGCTTCGGATGAATTGGCGAAAAAATATTCTTTACAATTACAGGTCACAGCAAATACGCCACCCTGTTTTATTGCAGATGCTATCAACGATAAAACTGTGAACCCAATGAACAGCCTGATATTTTACCAGGCGTTACTTGAAAAAAATATTTCTGTCAGTTTTCATGCTTTTCCGCAGGGCGGGCACAGCATTGCCTTGCGCAACAATCCCGGGTCAACAGGCCTGTGGGTTTCTTTATGTGAGGCCTGGTTAAATGAAATGGGAGTTATTGCGGATATTGTACCACCTAAGAAGTAACCCTGGCTTTGCCGGCAGGCGCAAGGACGCCTTATTTTTTACTCTCCCATTCCTTCAATAATTTTTTTCCCGCACGTGCACACCACGCTTCGGTCAATAATTTGAAAAGGTCTTTCTGTTTCACTTTTACAAGATTCACAAGCACATAGGGATAATTGCGGTAGTGCTCAGTAATAAAAAAAATTGAAGGTGCGGACTTCATCCACACTTCTCTTTCTTCTGAATACACTACCAGGGTTTCTCCATCCTCTTTTAACCTTGCCAGCAATTTTTTATTGACATAAAAACCTGGCGTTCCATAACAGGGAGCTTCCGTTACGGCGGGTAATACAGAGATGGTTTTACGAACGAAGTCTAAGAATGCCAGTGAATCAATATTCATAAGCTGTACTTGAAGCTTCAAGATAAGGGGAAGGTGCAATTTTTGTATAGTAAGAGCGCATAAAATTATATATACCCCTGGTTATCCATCAAAAGGAACTACCTTCCTGTTCCTGCAATCAGCTGCCATTTAGAAATAGCAGTTTTTAGCTCCACTTTAGATCTCATTCAGCAATACTGGCCTGTTCAAAAAAGCATTATGCTAACTATGTTATTTGCCTATATTTTATCAGTTGTCGTGATCATTGCGGCGATTATGTATTTTTTGTCACACCGAAAAAACAATTACAGCCAATTATATGCCGATGCTATCCGAAACGAGAATAATGGCAACTATGAAACAGCCATCAATAACTATAAAAGCGTCATGGCGGAGATATTGAACCAAAGAACCCAGAAGATACTGAAAGGGAAGGTCGCCGAAAAGATCAAAACCCTGGAAGCTATGCTGGAATATGAAAACCGGTTCCAGGAGCACAATGCATAAGCCTTGAGATAAAGCAGCACGATTATTGCTAATGAGTAGGATTGCCTTGGATGGTAAACGGTAAGAACTAAAAATTTCTCTATGGATGCGATGCATTATGAATACTTTTTACGCAGGGTGTACCATTGCGTGCGTGACCACAGGAAGGGCGCTGACTCTGATATATACAAGAAAATGGAAAGGGCCGAAAACGACCTGGATTCTACTTATTCCAATAAAACCCAGGAATTAAAAGAACGCGATTACCTGGCGGCTTTTGCTTCCGTACGAATATTCGTGAAAAACGCTGTGCGCGATGGGTTTGAGCAGATACAATTGAACACCTCAACCGAAGAAACCGAGAAATTGGAATCTATGCTTCATTCACTTCGAAATTTGGGTTTTCACGACAAGAAAATCCTGGACGGATTTATCAATAGCGCCAATGCCATCTTCTGCAAATATGGCCTCGAAGCAAGATAAAGCCAGGTAAGTTGTTTACTTCTCTCAAATCCTAATAAAATGTAAAAACAGTAAACGGCTTGTGGAAACAGGTTTGTGTTGTGTCATAAGGAGATGAGAACCCTGCCACTGCTTACCTCCCTGTTTATTTTTTCTGTTGGTTACTCCCAATCCAACAAAAACTTTTCAGAAAAATTATCCAATGCTGCTATTGCTTTGACCTTTGATAAGGTGCAGTACGATCCCAGCTATTTTTCTATTTCTTATCCCAATGGCGATGTGCCTGCGAATAAGGGAGTGTGCACAGATGTGATCATCCGTGCTTATCGCAAAATGGGTATCGACCTGCAAAAAGAAGTTCATGAAGACATTAAAAACAATTTCTCCAAGTACCCGCACACATGGGGGCTTTCACATCCCGATGAAAATATTGATCACCGAAGGGTTCCTAACCTGGCAGTGTTTTTTTCAAGATTCGGGATCACAAAAAAGATGAGTACAAACCCTGGTGATTTTGAACCCGGAGATATTATTACCTGGGATCTTGGAGGCGGACTGACGCATATTGGCATGCTGATCAATAAAAGATCCGCAGATGGTAAAAGATATTTGATCGTCCACAATATTGGCCGCGGGCGGGAAATATCAGATTGCCTTTTCTCCTTTAAAATAACCGGCCATTATTTTTATAACGGGAAGAATAGCGGGAGATGATACTAAAGATAAAAGATCCCGACAATTGTCAGAATCTTGATAAACTTCGAGAAAGAAACAACAACTATTATGATTTGTAGTAATTCTTTTTCAACTCATCTATCGCATTGTCCCTTTCATGTTTCAATTCACGGATCGTTTGCCTTCTTTGTTTACCTGTCAGATGATCATCCTGCCTGGCAGACCAGATCTTATCATCATAATCTTTCCTGATGTCCCCGATCTTTGTTTCGAGCTTTGATGGCCTGGAATTATAACCGTATCCGTATGCATAAGGATTAGGGTATGCATAAAAAGGAGAATACGGATAATAATAAGGGGCATACAACGGAGCTGTAACAATTACATGCGGGCGATAAACAGGTACCCTGTGCTGGGCAGAAGCACCATCGATCATCACAACCGTGAATAGCAGTACTAATAGCTTTTTCATGATCTTCAATTTTAGTTAGTTATATGATGCAAAAAGCAGGCAAAAGATTACCCGGTAGAAAACTATAACGCTTCTCTAACAGTCTATTCCACAGTA
>CAISDV010000035.1 GCA_903884185.1 uncultured Chitinophagaceae bacterium
AGATTTTCAAGTTAAAATTTATGATGTTTTTAAATTTTTTAACTGTTTGGTGGGATTCACCCATTTGGTGTTGAGCATTTTCTATGCCACCTCCTTTCGGGCTGCAAATGTCGCTATTTTGGCAGACAAATGACGTTAAAACATTGTTTTTTGGCTACATATGACAGGGAGAGAGTGAATTTTTGACAAGGCGTTGATTTGAAGATGGGGCTGCAGACAGCGGTTTTTATGTAAAAATTGTATTTTAATGGCCGTTACTCTTAACCCACATTGCAGCTACGAGTCGTTAAAGTTTTGATTGTGTGCTAGTTCAATTTTTTTGAGTTCCGGTTTGTGTACTACAGATTTTCGTTTGGCAAATGGTTTGTGCTTGATTAGCAGGATTGATTGTAGTTTTTTTAATTCGTCTGTGGGGTCTGAACATTTTCTTACGCCTATAAGGTATCCTGCTTTATTTGTACCATGTGTGGTAATTATTTTCTGCGTGTTTCCGATTCTGACGATTTCAGGCCAATGGCTGTTGATGTCATGTGCTTTCAGCTTACAGCGGATGGTATTGACCACCCAATAGGCAAGTATCCCCAGGTGTAAATGTGCCAGTGTACCAGCGTCCGATTTATGGTAAACAGGTCTCAGGTCCAGGTCGGTTTTAAGGGTGCGGAAAGTGTTTTCTATCTCACGTATGGTATTGTAAATATTCCAGATTGTCACTTCATCTTCAAGCAAGAGGCTGGTTCGTAAAAAATAGATGCCCAACGCAGCTTCTTTTTGAGCATAGCGTTCTTCATTTTTCTGCCACTTTATCGATGTTGCTGTGTCGTTTTTTGCAGCTACCTCAATATCATAGTAATACTGTACAGATGGATAACGCTCTCTTGCACGCCCAATGCGCTCATGTACTTTATCCGTCTTTTTAATGCCCCCCTTTCTGTCAAGAGCTTCGGCTATTTTACGCAGCTCTTCTTCAAAACGTTGCTCAAATTGCGCACGCATACTGTTGGCTGTTTGCCATTTATCTTCACTGGCCACTTCCATATAATAATCTGTCTGGCCCTCGCTGGCCACTGCCTTGAGCCGTACATGCCGCTTGCTTTTGGTTTCCATCAATACCGTTAGCCTGCCCGGCACTGCATGGTAATCTTTGAGCCTGCCCCGGCTTACACACAGGTAGTGATAGCCTTTGGCTTTTACCATCTGCAGATTGGATTCGGTAGCAATGCCCGCATCCATTACTACTACAGGCTGATGGGTATTGGTGTTGAGCGTCAGTTTGTCAATCATGTGCGACAGGCTGTTGCTGTCTGCCATGTTGCCCTCGTGGATGCAGGAATATTTGATGAACCCATACATGTTGACCACCAATGCCAGTACCACCAGCCGGGCATCATTACGCTTTTCTTTGCTGCGGCCATACTTTGCAAGCTTGCTTTTAGCATATTGCCCTTCAAAGTATGTATTGGTAAGATCGTACAATACTATCTTATCGCTGATGCTGAACAGTTCATTCGTCTTACGGGAAAGATGCTTTTCCAGGGTGTCTTTAACTGAATAAAGGCGAAGGGCACCTTCATATAACTTATCTTTCGTGACCTTGCCTGCGTCATAACCGGTGAGCTCGCATACTGCCGAGTTGTCCCTTATCCACGATGCGGTCTTCAGCTCCGATGCAGGGTATACTGCGCGGCTTATGATTTGGGTAAGTGCTAATTGCACCTGTTCTTCACTGAAGCCGGCCCCATTGAGTACCCGCGCAATATCCAGTTCTTCAACGGTTTGATGGCATAACCATTCTGCTCCAATCTCCCGCACATTGCTATGGCGCATGGTCTCAGCATTGATGTGGCGGCTGTCTGCTGCATATTCCGTAAGGTCAAGCCGTTTCTCCCGCACTATACGTTCCCACAACCGCTCCGCCAGGTTCTTTACCGCCTCGTCCGTTATTTCAAATAATCCTTGTTTTTGTTCATATCGGGCAGTGAGTAACCTGGAAGTAAGGTTTAATTGTTCGGCAGTATAATCATCTTCGATAAACCCAATGTTCAGTATTGTGCGGTGACACACCCTGCCGCCCACATTACGATAGCTTTCCACCAACCGGTAGTACGCATCGCTCCGTTGTTTATCCTTATTATAACGCAGGCTGAACTTGAAGTACACACTGCAAATTTCCTTCCGGCTAATCTAAAAAACAACACCCCTTGTGTACTACAAACCGTGCGAAGACCTTATAGATGACACCAAATGTAATTTACCGTACCCCCTTACGGATGCACCACCTCGCAAATCATTCCTATACCTTAGACTTTAACAAACATTAACTTCCTGAACCCAATAAACCTGCAATGTGGGTTAGAGATCTTCTGAAAAGTGCTTGCGGGATAGCTTTTTGCAAAAAACTCCGGCTGTTTGGCTTTTGCGGCAGGAGATAGTTGAATTCGTACGCACTGATCTGCCCGTTTGCCAGCTCTATAAAGTCGATCTCTTGCTGGTCGTAAGTGCGCCAGAAATAATACTGTGTTTCCTTGCCCGCATAATTCACGTAAATTCAGTCATTGTGTTGACTAAATTAACGTAAAAACAGTCAACACAATGACTAAATTAACGTTTAGAACAAAAACATAGTA
>CAISDV010000036.1 GCA_903884185.1 uncultured Chitinophagaceae bacterium
CTGCCTATGCCCCCGCCGCCCAACACATAAGTGCCGGGAGCCGCATCATCACTCCGGTTATCCCTAAAGATGGTTACCTGGTTGTAGTCTGTTTTCGACATATAGCCTGCATATCCGATCCCCGCTTTAGCGTAAATAAAGTTTTCAGAATTGCTTTTGCGGCTTTCAAAATAAATCCGGTATTCAAAATTACCCTGGTAACCCGGAAAGTACCCCCAGTATTGTGTATAGCCCAACAGAAGGGCATGTTGCAAATTGAGCCGGTATTCAGCCTTTATACCGCCTTTGGATAAAATACCTGTAGGGCTCGTCAGATAAATAGCAAAATGAGGGTCTAAATATTGCGCGTGCGATTCGGTGCACACAAATAGTGAGGAAAGTATTATTAGAACGAACGATACCTTTTTCTTCATAAAAAGCTCCACGCAGCGGATATGCCAAAACAATTTCAGTCAAAGCTATAATAATATTTCAATTGAGCGATGGCCCAAAGTATATCCGTGGAAATAAAAGAGTATACTGGTTCATTAACTTTATACTTACATCATTTCAGAATGTTTGTAATACATTTGTAAATTAATAGTATTTAAAAATCACAATCGTTGCCGTTAATGAGAAATGAAACTGTGCCAATACTGAAAGCTGAGGAGGTGTCTGATGTGGTGATCAATAGTTTACCTGGTGTTTTTTATGTTCAGGACCAGGACGGACGTTACCTCAGGTGGAATAAGAATTTCGAAATAACTTCTGGCTACTCCGCAAAGGAGATACCAGAACTTAACCCGCTAATTTTTTTTGAGGAGAAAGATCATGAGCGGATGATCAACGTCATTGAAAAAGTATTCGAAGAAGGTTCTGCCGAAATCGAAGTGGACACGATTAATAAATTCGGCAAAAGGATCCCATTTTATCTTAATGGCAGGGCCGTGAATTATGAGGGGAAGTCGTGCCTTATAGGCATGGGCATAGATATTACCGAACGTATAAATGCCGAGAACGAGATCAAAACTAAAGAGTCCCACCTAACGGCGCTCTTTGAAAATATGGGCGGCGCAATATTCCTTCTGGATATTGATAAAAAACTGGTCATTTTCAATAATGAACTGGCAAAATACTATGAAATTTTTAACGGGAAAGCCCCTGCGCCGGGCGATCCGGCCTATTCATTTCTGGAACCGGCTCAACTGGAAAAAAAATACAAGATACTGGACAACGTATTGGCCGGTCATAAAATGGTGGTCGAAGCCGATTACGAAAGTAAAGGCCGCAGGTTCTTTTTTAGGTCGGGCTTCAATCCGATAGTTGTTGATAATAAAATCACAGGTATTTCGTGTTACATCATAGATATTACCTCGCTAAAAAATGCCGAGCTAGCCACGCAAAATGCGCAGAAACGCCTCAATTACCATATCAACAATAGTCCGCTGGCGGTTATAGAATATGACAAGGACCTGCGAATTACCTTCTGGAGCAAAAGGGCATGTGATATTTATGGTTGGGTGGAGGACGAAGTAGTTGGTAAAACTTTGACCGAATTCCTCATCTACGGCGAAGATATTGCCAAAGTAAAGGAAAGCCTGCTGGAACAGGATATTACGCAGGAAAAAGGGCCACTGGCAAACCGCAATTTCGCGAAAGACGGACGGGTATTATACACCCGCTGGTACAATTCGCTGCTTACGGATGAGCAAGGTAACATAGAGACCATCATGTCCATCATACGAGATGTCACCGACCTGTGGAAGGCAGAGCTGCAAAAGGAAGAGATGGCTAATGACCTCGTAAAGAGAAATAACGAGCTGGAACAATTCACCTACATCGTTTCCCATAATCTGCGTTCGCCGGTAGCTAGTCTGATAGGCCTTACCCAGGTGCTTTCAGAATTTGATTTGCGCGAAGAAGAAAAGAAAGACATCATAAACGGTATCTCGCAATCAGCCGGTCGGCTTGATGAAGTGATAAGGGATCTCAATGATATTCTGCACCTCAAAAACAACATAGACGACAAGAAAGAAACGGTCGTTTTTTCAACGCTGGTTAGCGAGATAGAGCGCGGGATGGAGCAGGATTTCAACCGTGGCAAGTATTTTATTGAAACGGATTTCTCTTCGGTCGATGAGCATTATACCGTCAAAAACTACATGGTCAGTATATTCGGCAACCTGATATCAAACAGTATAAAATACCGCAAAGAGGTATCCGACCGACTAACCACGTATTTCAAATGGCGCACGCCGTGGGTAAATTTGCTGGTTAAAAAAAGGGATGACCTCAGACAAATCAAAATACCGGCAGCAGATGTTTTCGATGGTTGAAGACTGGAAGCGGAGCGGACAAAACCAGAGAGCATATTGCCAGTCCCATTCAATTTCTTACCATCAATTTCATTATTGGTATAAGCGGTATAAGATTGCCCAGGCACCTGTCGATGATTCCCGGAGTTCCTTTATTGAAGTTCAAGTCCCGGCTGTGCAAAGCCATGACTATGCCGAGGTAATATATCCGGATGGGAAGAGAGTTCTGTTTCATCAGGCAGTGGACGTAAGCTTTCTAAAAGCACTGATCAAGTAAGTTATGCTCCAGCTATCACACAACTGCCGGTATTGGCTTTACCGCCATCATACAGATATACGTAAGAGCTTCGATGGGTTATGTGGGATCATTCAAAATGAATTAAAGAAAGATCCATTGAGCGGGGATGTATTCATTTTTGTGAACCGTCGGCGCACCCATATCAAACTGCTGGCCTGGGAACGGGATGGCTTTTCTCTGTACTACAAAAGGCTGGAGAAGGGCACTTATGAACTGCCTTTACAGAGCAAAGACAGTTCACTAAACATTAGCGCACAGCAACTAATGATGATGCTTCATGGCATTAGTCTGAAGCAGATAAAATACCGCAAGCGTTATCAACATTTGGGGCCAAAATGTGAATAAAAAAAGTTGCATCCAGCAGGTGTGTAAATGTATTTTTGTAATCGTATGGAAGCCGCCACTACAGCAGATTACAAAGCATTGTACGAGGAGTTAAATCCTAAGTATGAGGCAGTGATTCTGGAGCTGGCGCAGCTTAAGAAAATGATCTTCGGCAGCAAGCACGAGCGGTTCATTCCACAGTCAGCCGATAGTCAGCTCACCCTGGGCCTGGCAGTGGATGCGATAGCCAATGTAGCTACAGAAACGGTAGCAGTAACCACCACCAAAACATTATCAAAAGTAACGAAGGAACCAATCCCTCACCCCGGCCGTTCACCGCTGCCCGCACATCTGCGCAGAGAAGAAACCATACTGGAACCTGCAGCTATTCCTGAAGGCAGCAAAAAAATAGGCGAAGAAGTTACAGAAGAACTGGAATATGAGCCGGGCGAGTTGTATGTCAAAAAATACATACGCCCCAAGTATGCGGTGACAGCAACGGAGGAAGGCAATGTACAGTTCACTATAGCGCCCATGCCTGTTCGCCCGGTTGACAAAGCTATAGCAGGTCCTGGTCTGCTGGCGCAGATAATCATTGATAAGTATGTTGATCATTTACCCTTATACCGCCAGCAGCAGCGCTTTGCTCGTAGCGGAGTAAATCTCTCCGACTCTACTATCAGCGGCTGGGTAAGCGCAGTCTGCAACCTGCTGACGCCTCTGTATGAAGCATTAAAGCAGCAAATACTGAACAGCGGCTACATCCATGCCGACGAGACTTACATTAAGGTGCTCGACAGCAATAAAAAAGGCACTACCCATCGAGGCTACTTCTGGGTATATAACAACAGTCCGGGCCGGTTGGTACTCTTCGACTACCAGGACGGCAGAAGCGCAGATGCTCCTAAAGAATTGCTCGATAGCTTCAAAGGCTATCTGCAAACTGATGGCTATACAGTTTATGAAAACTATGAAAATAAGGAAGGCATAACCCTGCTCCACTGTATGGCCCATGCCCGGCGAAAATTTATTGAAGCTCAAAGCAATGACGCGGCACGCGCCACATACGCCCTTGAGCATATGCAGCAGCTTTATGCCATAGAGCGGGATTGCAGGGAGAAAAATATATCGGACGAAGAACGGCAATCCGTCAGGCAACAACAGGCCGCACCAGTATTGGAACACCTCGGCAAGTGGATGAAGGAACAATATGTTCAGGTGCTACCAAAGAGCCCGATAGGACAAGCATTGGCCTATAGCATCCAGCGTTGGGATAAACTGAGCATCTATACTACCAATGGTATGCTCAGTATCGATAACAATCCTGTAGAAAACAGCATACGCCCAGTAGCAATCGGCCGGAAAAACTACCTCTTTGCCGGTTCACATGAGGCAGCAAAACGATCGGCAATGCTTTACAGCCTGGCAGGCACCTGCAAGATGAACAATGTAAATCCCTTCACCTGGCTCCGGGAGGTACTAACCATAATACCATCTTATCCCATCAATAAAATCAAAGACCTCTTGCCGCACAACTATACGCCACGGCAAAATTAAACATCAATAGCGGACCGGGAAAGGTGTACTTGCCGGGTGGGATACGCTTCCCCCGCTCCTTTGGAGTTCCCGCTAGGGAAGGAGCGAAGCTCGTGGGGAGAGGTCTCTCACGCTTTGCCGTCTTGAAAACAAAATGAGGGACCTGCGCCTTTGCGAGAGACCTTTTCAGCGAGACATTTCCTTATAGCGTTGTACGCAAAAACGCCCCGTATTTCTACAGAGCGTTTCTTATTCACAAAAATATTTCAACTATTATCTGGCTCCAGGATCCCGTTTCGACTGGTCTTCTGCAACCATTTTTTGCTCTTGTTCTTCTTCTTTAGCCTGTTCGCCATCATAGGCGCGAATGATCATTTTCACCAACCTGTGACGCACTACGTCGGCCTCATCCAGTTTTATCTGGGCTATCCCCTCTATGTTCTGTAATATTTTCGTAGCCTTGATCAATCCTGATTTCTGGTTCTTCGGTAGATCTATCTGTGTCAGGTCGCCGGTGATAATGGCCTTTGCAGATGAGCCTATACGGGTAAGGAACATCTTCAACTGCAGGTCGGTAGAGTTCTGCGCTTCATCAAGAATAATGAAAGCATTATCCAGCGTACGGCCGCGCATATAAGCCAGCGGCGCTATCTCTATGATACGGTTGGCCATATAATAGTTGAGCTTGTCGCTAGGTATCATATCATCAAGCGCATCATACAGCGGGCGCAGGTATGGATCAATTTTTTCTTTCAGGTCACCGGGCAAAAAACCAAGGCTCTCCCCTGCTTCTACGGCCGGCCGGGTGAGGATTATTTTTCGCACGGCCTTGTTCTTAAGCGCCCTCACGGCAAGCGCAACGGCAGTATAAGTTTTACCCGTGCCGGCCGGGCCTATCGCAAAG
>CAISDV010000037.1 GCA_903884185.1 uncultured Chitinophagaceae bacterium
ACCTGTTCTGGAGAGAAGTTGGGCAACGAAAAGCGGCTTGGGATGGATCGGAAAAAACGGGAACCTGATCACAAAAGAAAATGGTTCTTTTTATTTTATTGCTACGCTGATCGTTGACCTGGAACTGGAATACGATGATGCATTTGCAAAAAATTATTGCGGCACCTGCAGAAAATGCATCGATGCTTGTCCTACTGAGGCTATTCTCGACAACAAAGTGGTGGATGGCAGTAAGTGTATCTCCTATTTTACGATCGAATTAAAAGATATGCTGATACCTGGTGAAATGAAAGGCAAATTTGATGACTGGATGTTTGGATGTGATACCTGCCAGGATGTTTGCCCATGGAACCGCTTCAGTAAACCAAATCATGAACCGGCATTCACCGCTATACCGGGTATCCTTGACCTCACGGCAAAAGAATGGGAATCAATGAGCGAGGTATCCTTCAAAGAAATATTCAAGCACTCCCCTCTCAAACGAAGCAAATACAAAGGAATACAGCGCAACCTGAAATTTATTAATAGCGGAGATAAACAATCATAACTCCCTTTACATTTACTCCATGAATTTAGCAGAAAGAGATAAGCAGGTGGTATGGCACCCTTTCACACAGCAAAAAGATATGCCCAAACCTGTTGCTATTGCAAAAGCAAAAGGGTCGCTATTGTTTGATGAAAAAGGGAACAGCTATATAGATGCCATCAGCAGTTGGTGGGTAAACCTGCATGGGCATTCACATCCTTATATTGCCGAAAAAATTTATCAGCAGGCATTGGAACTGGAGCATGTGATCTTTGCGGGCTTTACGCATGAACCTGCTGTGAGGCTTGCTGAAAGGTTACTACCCTTGCTTCCCGGAAATTTTTCTAAAATTTTTTATAGCGATAATGGAAGTACTTCTACTGAAGTAGCACTCAAAATGGCCATTCAATATTGGTGGAATCGGGATGCGGGGGACGGGACACGAGATGCGGGATATGAGATACGAGATACGGGATACGGGATGCGGGATGCGGGCCTGCCTGCCGGTAGGCAGGATGCGGGATATGTGCGGAAAAAAATTCTTGCTTTTAAAAATTCTTATCATGGTGATACGTTTGGTGCGATGAGCGTTAGCGACAGAAGTGTTTTTACCCTTGCATTTCATGAATTATTATTTGAAGTGATATTTATTGATACACCAACGGCAGAAAATATTGAAGAGAGCAAAGCAATCATTCAACAACATAAAAATGAAATAGCTGCTTTTATTTATGAGCCGCTATTGCAGGGAGCGGGCGGGATGAAAATGTATGATGCCATTTTATTGAATGATTTATTGCGCACAGTAAAATCAACCGGCGCACTTTGTATTGCCGATGAAGTGATGACAGGGTTTGACAGGACAGGAAAGTTTTTTGCATCGGATCATGTAACAGAAAAACCCGATATCATTTGTTTAAGCAAGGGGCTGACAGGAGGCACGATGGCACTTGGTGTTACAGCTTGCACTGACAAGGTCTATAATGAATACGTGAATGATGATAAATTAAAAACATTTTTTCACGGCCATTCTTTTACAGCAAACCCGATCGCCTGCAGTGCAGCGCTCGCAAGCCTTGACCTGCTGGAGAAACAGGAATGCCATCAGCAAATCAAATGGATCTCTGAACAGAATAAAAATTTCGCAGGCGAATTGGGGTCATTCGATCATATCAAAAATATCCGTTGCCTTGGCACTATACTGGCATTTGAGATCATAGGGGGAAAAGACGAATACCTGAATAATATCAGCGTTACCATCACCCAAAAAGCAATGGAGAAAGGTGTTTATATAAGGCCCTTGGGGAATACAGTTTATATCATGCCCCCCTACTGCATTACTGCTGAAGAATTATCAAAAGTTTATAATGTGATCAGTGAAATTTTGAGAGAATTGATGAGCTAATGTTTCTCCAGCGTGCTTTTAAGATTGTTGAGATTCTTTTCCATCATGGTGCCGAGTATTTTATCGCTCATCAGTGAACCAAATTTTTCCCAGGGATACCATTTCAGGTTTTGCTCGAACTGCCATTGAACAACCGTTGCTGTATGCAAAGAATCAGGGATAAAATGAAAAGTGGCAACCAATTTTTTTCCGCTTTTATTCAGCCATTCAGAATTCACGAAAGCAGGAGTGATCTCAGTAATGGTAACCTCTGTCGTACCGAGTGTACCTTTGAGGGGTGAAATAATTTTGACAGAACTGTCTTTCATTCCTTCTATCCATACTTGCCAGCCATCAAGGTTTTTTACGAGCGCGAGAACAGAATCTGCCGGTGCTGAAATGGTGACAGCCCTTGAAACGACCACTTTTGACGGGAACATAAAAGATATAGCGGTAGCCAATAAAAACAACACAACAATACTGATCAACCCAAGCTTTAGAAAACGCATAGAATTATTTTATTCCCACTTAAAGGTTTTAACCGTCAATCCATAAGCAATAAATGCCCAGGCGCCTAATATCAGCAATTCTTTCCAGCAGCTTCCCAAACCTGCACCTTCAAAAGAGATCCTGCGCATGGCATCATTCAGCGCTGTTAAGGGAAGGTATTTGATCACACTTTGTAACCCTTCCGGCAAAGCACTTTTTGGGAAAAAAGTACCCGATAAAAAATATTGCGGGAACATGAACAGGTTGGCATAAACAGGAATTACATTCTGATTTTTTGCAAGGCCGCTGATCAGGAAACCAAATCCCATAAATACTAATAATGCAACAAAACTTAGCGCCAGCATATTAATGAATGTCATTAGTCCATCAGCAAGCGTAAAATGATACACATATTTGCCAAACAGTACCAATACCACCACGGTGCATAACTGAAACAATACTCTTGAAATACTTTCTCCAATAACTATGTATACTTTTTGAACCGGTGATGAATACATTCTCTTCAATACCAATGTTTCTCTCAATGAGTAAAAAACAAAAGCTACCCCGAAAACAGCAGAGCCGATGAGCGAGAAGCCTATCATGCCGGGCAGATAAAAATCTATCATTCTAAATTCTCTTCCCTGCACCATTTCCTGTGACACGCTTGCATAAGACGGCCTTGCAGGATATAATTTATCATCTACTCCACTCACTACATTTTGCAAAACAGATTTTAGAACCGGCAGGTCCCTCTGGCTGACGGAAGATGTTTTCAAGTGCACATCATATTGCGCAGCCGAACCGGTTCCTGTTGTTTTTTGTATGGAGATGATTGCGGTGATCCTTCCCTTTTTCAGTTTATCTTCTATTTCTTCTTTTGTTCCTTTTGCAAAAGACAATACTGGAATCTTTTTCAAGGTTTGATATAGCACATTAGATGTGTCTGTTCCCGAATCAAAAGCCACATCTATTTCAACCGTAGAATTGCCTCCCAGCGCACTAAAGATCGTGATCAGCACGATCGGAAAAAAAAGGCTGAAGAATACTGCCTGCGGGCTGCGGAAAATGGCTTTGAGGCTGGCGCGGGTGATGGCCCACATCGCTTTGACCTGGCTATACTTACCTTTCATAAAAACAGTTATGTAGCAAATCTATTTGATTATTCTTTCAATTATAGGAGAATTTTAGGGTAAAAATTGGAAGATATAGACATTTGTCGTATTTTCGAAGACAAATGGCGATGTATGGCAAAAAAAGTAAAATCCCGTAAATATATCCTACCCCCAGATCCGGAGCCTAATGCTATGCACGAGCCCGAGTTTGCATTTAACCTCCTGCACAAACTTCCTTCCGTAGATGATCTCACCTATAAAAGATTCCAGCGGTTTGCAGATAAGATCCCTTTTATCACTCTTAAAGAATGGTCGCACATATTGCATCTCTCTGAAAGAACTTTACAACGGTATGCAAAAAGCAATACTTCTTTCGAAGGCATCTACACAGATAGAATATTACATATCCAGCAACTCATAGAAATGGGCTTAGAAACCTTTTCAACTGCTGAAGCTTTTTATCAATGGCTTAAAAGAGAAAAAAATGTTCTTGGCCACCTGCTCAATTTTGATTCATTATACTCCACGCAAGGCATCCAGCAAACAATTGATGAGATCGGTAGAATTCAATACGGAGTATATATATGATAGTCTACAGATTTACGCCTGAAAAATACTGCGAAGAGCTGAACGGCGAGGGTGCCGCAAAATTTGGTGGAAGATGGAACAGCAAAGGCCGGCCTGTGACCTATACCAGCTTCAGCATTTCGCTTTCACTTGTCGAATTACTGGTGCATAGTGCCGGTTATAATGAAATACTGGCCAACAGGCTTACACTGATTGAGGTACCCGATAAACATTCAACAGAAATATTAAGTGGCCGTTTAAAACCCAACTGGCAACTGGATGAAAGCTATTCAAAATATATTGGTGATGAGTTTTTATCTTCTGGTTCACACTTGCTTCTGAAAGTACCTTCTGCCATCATACCGGAAGAATCCAATATCCTGATCAACCCAAGACACAAAGATTTTTCAAAAGTGAAAATATCAGCAATCAAAAAATTTCATTTCGATACCAGGCTCTTTAAAAATTAGAATGAAATGAGCAAAGCATATATTTTGATGGGAAGTAACCTGGGAAACAGGTATTCTTACCTGCAACAAGCACAGCAATTCATAGAAGAACAATGCGGAAATATCTTTTCACACTCTTCTCTTTATGAAACATCGGCATGGGGATTAACTGACCAACCTGCTTTTCTCAACCAGGCAATCACGCTGAAAACTTCTTTATCACCCGAAACATTAATGCAATCATTATTATCGATCGAAGAAAAAATTGGAAGAAAAAGAACAATAAAAATGGGCCCGAGAATCATTGACCTGGATATCCTTCTCATTGACGATATAATACTGAATACGCCCGGGCTCATTCTTCCACATCCGGCATTGCCTGAAAGAAGGTTTGCACTGATACCCCTGAATGAAATTGCCCCAACCCTGCTGCATCCTGTTGAAAAGAAAACAATTTCAGAGCTATTATCGTCCTGCACAGACGAATTGGATGTGCAAAAAATTTCTGTCCCTGCTCCCTGATGGCGGTTAATTTTGACAGCACTGAACGGAAACAATGAAGTATCATTATATAACAGTTGAAGGGAACATAGGCGCGGGCAAAACAACTCTAACCCATATACTGGCAAAACAACTGAATGCAAGATTGATACTGGAAGAATTTGCGGACAACCCCTTTCTCTCCAAATTCTATGAGAACCCGCAGCAATATGCTTTTCCCCTGGAGCTTTTTTTTATGGCGGAACGTTACAAGCAGCAGAAAGATATGGTACACACAAAAGACCTGTTCCAAAGTGTGACCGTTTCAGATTATCTCTTTACAAAATGTTTATTATTTGCAAAGATCAACCTCCCTGAAGAAGAATTCCGGCTTTACCAGAAATTATTTGATATCATGCAGCAACAACTTTCTTTTCCCGATATCCTGATCTATTTGCATGCACCTGTTAATCGTTTACAAGCGAATATCAAAAAACGGAACCGGGCCTACGAACAGAACATCAAAGATGAATACCTGTTCAGCATCCAGGAAACCTATACCAGCTATATTAAGCAGCACAATATCAAAACTATTTTTATTGATGTTACCAATGCCGATTTCCTCGGCAACAAAAAGCATGTGCAGGTAGTATTAGATGCCCTGGAGAAAGATTATGACCATGGGCAACATTATTTCAGCCTGCCATAGGAATCAGTAAACCATGACCCCCGACCCTCGACGAAATGACCCGTTTGCCGCAGTAAGGATCGCTGAGTACCGTAATCTTTTATTTGGAAGGTTTGCATTTATCATGGGCCTTCGCATGATGAGTACATTGGTTGGATGGTGGATATATAACCTGACCAACGCTCCTATCGCCATTGGATTGATCGGGCTTTCAGAAGTGATCCCTGCCATATCAACTGCGCTCTATGCAGGGCATGTGATAGACATGAGTGAAAAAAGAAAGTTACTTGTGAGGGGTGTGAGCCTGTATTTTATGGCAGTTCTTGTTTTGCTTTTTTTATCTACTTCTTTCACGTCAGAACATTTGGCCAAACATTGGATAGCGATATCGATCTATGCTGTCGTTTTTTGTACAGGTATCGTTCGTTCATTTACCGGTCCTGTTTTTAATGTAATACTTGCACATATTGTTCCCAAACATCATTTGCAGAACGCCACTACCTGGAACCAGGGAACCTGGCTATCCGCATCGGTTACAGGGCATGCTACAGGCGGCTTCCTTATTGCAGCCTTTGGTAACACCGGGACTTTAATAACGATCGCATCACTGGTATTTCTTTCCATTCTTCTATTATCACGTCTGCAACCCAGGCCTTCATTGAATGAACCCGGCGATAAAAAAACATGGGATAGTGTGAAAGAAGGAATCCGCTTCGTGATCAAAACAAAAGAAGTATTAGGTGCATTATCGCTTGATCTTTTTGCGGTATTATTTGGCGGGGCAGTTGCGATGGTTCCGGTGTATGCAAGGGATATCCTGAAAGTGGGGCCGCAGGGTTTTGGCTTTCTGAATTGTGCAGCAGATGTAGGATCTATTTTTATTGTGATCATGCTCACACTTTTTCCTTTGCGAAAGCAGCAGGGAAGAAAATTATTATTTGTTGTTGCCGGTTTTGGATTATGCATCATCACATTCGCCATATCAAAAATATTCTGGCTTTCATTTGCTGCGCTGATGGTGAGCGGTATGCTTGATGGCGTTAGCGTAGTGGTGCGCGGCACCATCATGCAATTGAAAACCCCTGATCATATGCGTGGAAGGGTGATGAGCGTAAACTCCATGTTTATTAATTCAAGTAATGAACTGGGGCAATTTGAAAGTGGCGTAGCTGCTAACCTGATGGGTGTAGTGCCTTCTGTTGTTTTTGGCGGATGTATGACCCTGTTGGTGGTCTTCATCACCTGGTTTAAAGCGCCAACTTTGCGAAAGATGGAATACTGAACCTTTGTATTATCTTAGAATATCCTTTCAACAAAAACAAACCATATGCACCGCCGTTCATTTATCCGTTACAGTTCATTATCTGCCGGGTTGCTCGCGCTATCCCCGAAAAATCTGCTGGCTTCATTACTTCAACAGCCTGCCTATAAAATAACCATGCTGAGAAATGATATTGGCATTTTTACAGAACGCGGTGGCACTATTGCTTTTCTTCTTTCTCCTGAAGGGATTGTGGTGGTTGATTCAGAATTTCCTGATCCTGCCAAACATCTCATTGATGAATTAAAAAAGAAATCTGAAAAGCCATTTAAGTTATTGATCAATACACATCACCATGGCGACCATACCGGAGGCAATATCGCTTTTAAAGACATGGTGGAACATGTGGTTGGACATGAGAATTGTCTCGCCAATTATAAAAGAGTATCTGAACAGCAAAAGTCAACCGACAAGCAATTATTCCAGGATATCACTTTTACAGACAGCTGGAAACATAAGATAGGCAAGGAAAGGATCAGAGCCTATTATTTTGGCGCAGCACATACCAATGGTGATGCCATCTTTCATTTTGAACATGCCAACATTGCACACATGGGCGACCTGATGTTCAATCGCCGCCATCCGGTGATCGATAGAAGTGCCGGGGCTTCTATTCAAAACTGGGTAGTTGTGCTGGATAAAACAGTAAAACATTTTAATAAGGATACTATGTTTGTTTTCGGGCATGCACTTGATCCAGAAAAAGTAACCGGCACCAAAGAAGATCTTTCTCTCTTCAAAGATTATTTTGAAAAACTACTTGATTTTACAGGCAAAGAGATCAAAGCCGGAAAGACAAAAGAAGAGATCGGAAAAAATACAAGCATACCGGGTGTTACAGAATGGAAAGGTGATGGCATCCAAAGAGTGCTCACCACCACTTATGATGAACTTACTTCGAAGTAGCTTGCAACAATCCTTCCAGCACAAAATAAGTGATGGGACAAAAGCTGGAATTTTTTAGCGTGATGGCAGGGCGTTTGATGATCACATCTTCATCGGTATATGGGAACCGCTCACAATCTGATGGGCGCACATCATAAATGCCACAATAATTATCTTCTCCTAAAAATGGGCAGGGCTTTCTTTTGGCAACATAATCACCTTCTTCATCCAGTCGCAGGTAAGTTTCAATAAAATCACCCTCTTTCATTTGTAAATGCTTGCTGATACGTTTAATATCGGGTGTTTTAAACCGGGGGGAATAATTGCGGCAGCAATTGGCACACTTCAAGCAATCGATCTTGGCAAATGCCTCATCATGCAGATCGGGTAATTGCTTTAACACTTTGTTCTTATCGGCTCGTTGCAGGTAATTTTTATACTGCTTCTGATGTTCGCCGCTTCTCTTTTCCCAGTTGTCTAATTTTATTTCAGGCATGATACTTAACAATGGATTGACTAACTATTGCCACAGTTACTGTTTCTTTGTGGCTGAATTTCAAAGGTAGCCCAATCATATGGATAGTTTACGTGAACAATGGCTCATCTTCATCTCCACTCCCGCTTATTTTATCATAATAGGCGTTGAGCTCTTATTGTCGCACCTTCATAACCGCCGACTGTACACCACTAAAGACACACTGGCCAATATTTACCTGATGCTGCTGAATTCAGGTATCGACCTTGCCTTCCGCATTGTGTACCTGGCCATACTTCAATATTTTTATATTCATTCTATCCTATCTGTTCACCAGGTATTTTTTTATTGGTTGATACTTGTACTGTCGGAAGATTTTTTATATTACTGGCTGCATCGCTTTGACCATGAAGTACGTTTTTTCTGGGCAACGCATGTTACGCATCACAGTTCACAAACAATCAATTTTACAGTAGGTTTTCGCTCTTCTGTGTTTCAGCCTTTGTATCGTTTTATTTATTTTATTCCGTTGGCCTGGTGTGGGTTCCGTCCTATTGATATCGCTTTTATTTATTCGGCCACACAGGTATGGGGCATTTTTGTTCATACCGAATTGATCCATAAAATGGGATGGCTCGAATATTTTATGGTAACTCCTTCGCACCATCGTGTACATCATGGCTCCAATCCAAAATACCTCGACAAGAATATGGGCATGTTCCTGATAATCTGGGATAAATTATTTGGTACGTTTCAGCCTGAATTATCTGCAGAAAAATATGAACCCATTCAATATGGCCTTACAAAAAATATTGAAGAGCCCAACGCAATGAATCTTGTCTTTCATGAATGGCGGGCAATGTGGAAAGATATATGGAGAAAGGATATTTCTTTACTCAACAGATGGAAATACATTTTCGG
This sequence comes from uncultured Chitinophagaceae bacterium, assembly GCA_903884185.1. Lineage (GTDB taxonomy): Bacteria > Bacteroidota > Bacteroidia > Chitinophagales > Chitinophagaceae > CAISDV01. Next base: position 9,301 of record CAISDV010000037.1, read on the forward strand.
CCCTCCGGGATGGAGCCACGATGGCTCACGTTTGACCAGCAGGCAGCTGCGGGAAAAAGAAAAATCCGAAAGCTAACCTCTGCCTGGGTTTTGGGCAATTGCCAGCGTCCATTTTCACATACTGTCCCCACCTATGATAAAGGTTTATTTATCCGGTCATTGCAGCGTACATTTGCGGCGTTAAAAATGCCTGGCAAAGCAGGGATAAAAGCAACAAATAACATTGTAAATACGATAGCAGCATGAATCCTTTTCAACATCAGAACACAGAATTCCAAAGACGGCACATTGGGCCCAATGAAGCAGATACAAAAGAAATGCTGAAAGTAACAGGAATGAAGAGCATGGAAGAGTTGATGAATAAAACCATTCCGGCTTCCATTCGCATTGCAAATGAATTGAATCTTCCTGCTGCGATCAGTGAGTTTGAATATTTGCAGGAATTGAAAAAAGTAGCTGCTAAAAATAAATTATTCCGCACATATATTGGCCAGGGTTATTATGATACCATCACTCCAAGTGTAATACTGAGGAATGTTTTTGAGAATCCAGGATGGTACACACAATACACTCCTTACCAGGCGGAAATATCACAGGGGCGGCTGGAAAGTTTGTTGAATTATCAAACAATGGTGTCTGATCTCACAGGTCTTCCTATTTCAAACGCGTCTTTGTTAGATGAAGCTACCTCCGCTGCAGAAGCAATGGCTATGTTGTTTCACCATGTAAATAAAACAGATAACATTGAGCGGCCTAAATTTTTTGTGGACGATGCTGTCTTCCCTCAAACAAAAGATTTACTGATCACACGCGCCACGCCTATTGGCATTGAACCGGTCTTTGGCGATTATAAAACTGCTTCTATCGACGCAAGTTATTTTGGCGCTATCGTTCAATACCCCAATGATAATGGCTCTGTAGAAGATTATAAAAATTTTATTGCCAAAGTACATGCTGCAGGTGGTTTTGTAGTGATGGCAACTGATCTGCTTGCACTCACTTTGCTTACTTCACCCGGCAAGCTGGATGCTGATGTTGCGATCGGTTCTGCACAACGTTTTGGTGTGCCCTTGGGTTATGGCGGGCCGCATGCTGCTTTCTTTGCTACAAAGGATGATTTTAAAAGAAACATGCCCGGCAGGTTGATCGGTGTAAGCATTGATGCACAGGGAAACCGTGCATTACGTATGGCATTACAAACAAGAGAACAACATATCAAACGCGAAAAAGCTACGAGTAATATATGTACTGCCCAAGCGCTCTTAGCAAATATGGCTGCGATGTATGCAGTATTTCATGGGCCTGACGGATTAAGATCAATAGCTGAACGCATAGCGTCCCTTGCTCAAACACTCAGCAATGAATTAAGTGACCTGGGTTTTGAAAATATTAATAAATATTATTTCGATACACTGAAAATAAAAGCGGATGCTGCAAAAATTCGTCCCATTGCAGAGAAGCATAATGTGAATTTTCGTTATTTCGATGCACAACATATTGGAATTGCCTTGGATGAAACAGTTACACAAAAAGATATACTTGATATCGTTTATATTTTTGCAGAAACATTGGGACAGGATGAAGCGTCTATCTCTTTCAACAGCGAAGAAGACCTGCTGAATATCCCTTCTTTTGCAAAACGTACAGAACCTTATCTAACACATCCGGTTTTCAATACACATCACAGCGAAAGCCAGGCGATGCGTTATATGAAACAATTGGAGAACAAAGATCTTTCTCTGAATACAAGCATGATCACTCTTGGAAGCTGCACGATGAAGCTGAATGCAGCTTCTGAAATGATACCTGTGAGCTGGCCTGAGTTTAGCAAACTTCATCCATTTGTTCCTGCCGACCAGGCATTGGGTTATAAACAGATCACAGACGAACTATCAAAATATTTATGTGAGATCACTGGCTTTGCTGATTGCAGCCTGCAGCCGAATAGTGGCGCCCAGGGTGAGTATGCAGGATTGCTGACGATCATGGATTATCACAAGGCAAATGGCAATGCGCATAGAAATGTAGTGTTGATACCTATTTCTGCGCATGGTACCAATCCGGCAAGTGCAGTGATGGCTGGAATGAAAGTAGTAGTTGTAAAAAGCACGGCTGAAGGACATATTGATGTTGCAGATCTTGAAGCAAAAGCCGAACAGTATAAAGATTCATTGGGTGCTTTGATGGTAACATACCCATCTACGCATGGCGTGTTTGAAGAGACCATCAAGAAAATATGTAGCATCATTCATGAGCATGGCGGACAAGTTTATATGGATGGAGCGAATATGAATGCGCAGGTGGGACTCACCTCGCCTGCTGCTATTGGTGCCGATGTTTGTCACCTGAACCTACACAAAACATTTTCCATTCCACATGGTGGTGGTGGACCGGGTATGGGGCCAATTTGCGTAGCCGCACATCTGGCACCCTATTTACCAGGCCATCCCGCATTGCATAATGATCCGGTAATGCATCCGTATGGTTCTGTCTCAGCGGCACCTTATGGTTCTGCTTCTATTCTTTTGATCAGTTACGCCTATATAAAAATGTTAGGTAATGATGGGGTAAAAATGGCAACCGAATATGCAATTCTTAACGCAAATTATATGCGCGCAAGATTGGAAAAGCATTATAAGATTTTATACACGGGAACGCATGGCACTTGCGCACATGAATTTATTGTTGACCTGCGCCCTTTTAAAACCAGTGCGGGTATTGAGGCCGAAGATGTTGCCAAGCGCCTGATCGATTATGGTTTTCATGCACCAACCATGAGTTTCCCTGTGCCAGGAACCATTATGATAGAGCCCACTGAAAGCGAGGACAAGCCTGAACTTGACCGTTTCTGCAATGCTTTACTTGCTATTTATGATGAGATCAAAGCCATTGAAGAAGGCAAGTCTGATAAAACTGACAATGCCCTCAAGAATGCGCCCCATACGCAGCAAGTGGTATGTGATGATGTATGGAGCCATCCTTATTCACGCAAAGAAGCTGCATTTCCATTGTATTATGTTTCGCTAAACAAATTCTGGCCATCTGTTGCTAGGGTAAATAATACTTATGGCGACAGGAACCTGATCTGTTCTTGTGAGCCTGTTGAAAGTTATATGGAAGCGGAGACGAAATAGATGTTTCTGGCCCCATAGGGGCCTCTGTCTCTAGCAACATTAAGATGAGGGGTTCTCAGGCTCCATAGGAGCCGCCTATGCATTTGTTTCATTCTATAAAATCAAACAAATGTTTGGCTCCAGCGGAGCCTCCTGTCTCTAGAATAATTAGAATTCGGTGTCCCAGGCTCCATAGGAGCCGCCTATGCATTTGTTTCATTCTATAAAATCAAACAAATATTTTTCCTCATAGGGTATTTCAAATTTGTTCAATAATTCCTCATATTCTTCACGAAATTTCTGTTTTTGGTGATGAATTTCCTGGTTCTCTATATAATTTGCTACGCGACCGATATGCGATTGTGAATACGAAAAAACGCCATATCCTGTTTGCCAGCTAAATCTCCCCCTCACCCATTTTTTTCTATTTATGAATTCATTGCTTTCTACTTTAATCTCTTTTACAAAATCAGAAATTGATATTACTGGTTTAAATCCCACAAAAAAATGAATATGATCGGGCGTACAATGAATGGCTATCATTTTTGCCTGCCGGTTTTGAACAATGGCCGTAATATATTTATGTAATTCTTCTTTGTGTTCCTTTGCTATCAGGCTCTGCCTGCCTTTTACAGCAAATACAAATTGTAGGTAGATTTGTGAAAATGTGTTTGGCATAGCACTAATTTTTAGGCGGCTCCTATGGAGCCTGGTTAACAATTGTTCAACATGTCTAGAGACAGGGTGCTCCTATGGAGCGAATTGAGGGAGATATATGATATGCCTGTTACAATTAATAGACAGGATACACCACGAAATTAATTGAAAAAATATCAGGATTTTTAAATTTTGGCTCCAGCGGAGCCGCCTATCCATATCATTCATTCTGATAAATATAAACCTCAATTTATCTGGTTAAAATAAATTGAGGTTATATTATTCTGTTAACTTATAAAAATCAATCCTCCTATTTCCAATTCAACGTTTTCCCCTTCGGGTATTTTACGTTGAATGCAAAACCTAACTTCCTGCTTTCGCCGGGTGCCAATGTGATCTTCCAGGTAATGACACCGGTTTCATTGTTCACTTCGGCATCAACAGCTTCTGTTAACTCCACTTCTATTTCTTTATTGGTAGAAATGGGGAACTGGTCTTTTACTTCAATAGTAACAGGGTCTTTTTTATTATTCTTTACTGCTATGGAATAAGTGAATTTTTGTAATTTATTGCTGCCTAGGAATTTTACACTGCTGAAATCAATTAATTTCTGCCTTTTAATGGAAACCCTCTGATCCCTTCCCAAAGTGAGGTTCAGGGTATCTGAAGTTGAATTGGGATCAATAAATGATTTACCAACATAAGTTCCTTCAACAATAATATTTGCATCGCCCGGAAGAAGATTCAGTTTGCCCCAGCCAGGTATAGCTGCCAGCAGGTAAGCATCTTTGTCCAATTTAGGTACAGTAAAATGTTTATATATTGCTGGTACTTCCATTTTCTGCAAGATGGCTGTTTGCACTTTACCATTGGTTGGCACATCATAAGGCAGGTCAATATCAAAAGTTACATTCAAAGCATTATCGGCAACAGAAACATAATCTTCCAGCCCATCTTTTAATTCTACTACCACCGCTCCATTGGAGGCCTGCGAACCATATATGCCTGAAGCCGCAGCATCTTTTAAAACATCCATTTTCTTAATAGCGTTCGGATTGATCTTCGCAAAATCATCAGCACTCATAATATTTCCGTTAACAACATAAAGAGGAACAGCTGATTTATTGAAAGAATTGGAACCCCTTATTCTAACTCCTGATCCAAATCCTGTCACAACTACTTCATCTAATGAGCTGTTTGCAAGCTCCCTTCTCTCGTTCTCTATCATATTTGAATTCCTGAGATTTTTGCCCATTAAAGCTATCGGGTCAATATAAGCCAGGAACCATGAGTTCAATGCAGGTGCATTACCCCATTGCGAAGGTTGCGAAGTAGATAAAGACAATTTCACCTGTTTCCAGTCGATACCCGTTGTCTGCACCACTTTTCCTTTATAAACAATTTCCAAAGGTTTTTTTATATCATCTGCACGAACATCATAGAACGGCGTCCAGTATGCGTTCTGCGCAATATAAGAAACAGCAAAATCGTACTTCCCTGCTAATGCCACTGATAATTGTAAAATAAGCCGGCCACTGGTGGTGATATTTCTACTCTGAATTTCGCGTAACTGGTTTTGCAGTTTATTGATCTGTTCATCATTTTTTTTCTTTTTCTCCCTGAGAACAAATATTTCGCCCTGCAATTCACTGTCCTTTGTTTTATAATAATCTATGAGCTTTGCCAGTTCAGCAACTGTAAGCCCTGTCTGTGATCCTTTGATATCGCTATTTGCCTTCAATACAGCCAATAGATCGGTAGAATTCAATATCGAGAGATCGAGTTTTGCTTTTGCATTTTGTAACTGTTCCAATGAATCTTCCAGTGACCTGATTTGTGGCGATTTTTCTGCCGGCGCCAGGTAGTTGTTAGAGAACTCAACTCCCAATATAGTTACCGCAGCAGGTGTTTTTATACGAACGCTGTTAATGTCGAGCTGGTTGCTTACATTATCTATCACCAGTTCATTGGCGCCTTCTTTCAATGTGGCTGAGGCTGTGTGCCCCATTTCTGCACCTGCCCTGTAAACTGTGACGGTTTTTAATTCGGCACGTGTTGTATTCCGCTCATCATTAGCAAAAAGGGCCGAGCATGCGATAGATACTACCGCAAGTAGCATGTATTTTAATTTCATAAGGACTGTTTAATGAACAGATGCAGAAAAGAAACCGATTACATAAACAGGGCAAAAAGAACTGGTATTCATTTAGAAGCTGTTAGAGTTATTAGTATTTTAGCAAAAAAGAGATATGCGGTTAACCAAACTCACCCCCAATATTTTTTATTCTGATATCAAAGACGGACTGGAACTTTTTGTTGACTGCCTGGGCTGCCGCATCAGCTACGACGACCTTCAATCTTCCGAGCCATTTTGTGTGGTTCAAAAAGATGATATCAAAGCCTGCTTGATACAAAGCGATGAATTTGCAAAAAAGGACCGGCCCGAGATACGCATTGAAACAGATGATATAGAATCGATCTATAAAGATGTCAAAGAAAAACATGCCCATCTTCTCCACCCTAATTCAAAAGAGATCACTCTGAAACCCTGGGGTGCAAAGGAATTCGCAATATTGGACAAGTCAGGCGTTTGTGTGATCATGCAGCAATGGCAGGGTTAAAATCTCACTCCGGCCATATAATCTTACCTTCGCAACTCTATCACCTATCTTATTTTGCATGATACAGCCAGGCGTTTATAATTTGTTGAAGGTTAACCGGAAAGTAGATTTTGGATTTTACCTGGATGATGGCAATGAAGGCATCCTTCTTCCCAAACGTTTTGCCCCGCCAACTATCCGCATCGGGGATGAACTGGAAGTATTTCTGTACCATGATTCTGATGGCCGCATTATCGCCACCACCCAAAAGCCAAAAGGTATTGTGGGTGATATTGTTCTACTCAAAGCTGTAACGGTTACCCCGGCAGGTGCGTTTCTTGACTGGGGATTAATGAAAGATCTGTTTGTTGCCAAATCGCAACAACTCACGGGAATGCATGTGGGTGGGGAATATCTTGTAAAAATTTATCTCGATAAACAAACCAATCGTATCGCCGCCACTGAAAAAATAGAGTTTCAGTTAAGTAATGATGAACTAACGGTAAAAGAAATGGAACCTGTTGATCTTATTGTTTACCGTCGTAGTGATATTGGTTATGTCTGCATCATTAATAACCTGCATACAGGCGTGCTGCATTTTAACCAGGTATACCAGGATATTAATATTGGTGATCAACTGAAAGGATATATCCGCAGCATCAAACCGGAAAATAAAATAGACCTGGTACTCGGCAAACCCGGCTACCAACGCGTGGAAGATGAAGCAGGTAAAGTTTTACGCCTTCTCACAGAACACAATGGCTTTCTACCCTACCACGATAAATCCAGCCCGGAAGATATTTATGCATTCTTTGCCATGAGCAAGAAAACATTTAAGATGACCACCGGTGCTTTATACAAGCAACATAAAATAGAGTTTACCAGCGACGGTATCAAACTGGTGCAATAATAATTAATTATTGATCCGCTTTCCATCCTTCAATCTCTGAATCCTAATCATGAAAAGGGGTTGCCAAAAAATGACAACCCCTTTCTTTCATACAATTTAAAATCTGACCTTTGATTAATTCAAACGTATTGTCATACCCAATTGCCCAACATTGCTGTAATAAGAACGATTATCATTCATCGTGATATCAGACATCCCAAAAGAATATCTTGCAAAAAAGCCCAACTCACGCGTAGCATGTATACCAACACCTGCGTTCAGGCTAAAATTTACTTTGTTATAGCCGCCCATCTGGTCGGTCTTGTTGCCGTTGTTGTCTTTGATATTGGCACTGGTTAGAAACCCTACCTGCGGGCCAAATTCAAAATAAAATTCCTTTACCGGGGATACCTGGAACATAACAGGCACCTGGATGTAGTTTAGTGCTAACACCATTTGATTACCCGTAATGGTTGTGTATTTGTATCCTTCACCTGAATACAATATTTCAGGCTGGATAGCCCATGTGTTGTTGATCTTTGTGTGGAAATAAAGGCCCACATTGGCACTTAAACGGCTATCACCGCCATAGTCTGAAATGTTTGCAAAATTTAAACCGCCTTTAATCCCCATAACCTGCGCATTGGCAGCGTTAAAGAAAAACAGGCAGGCTCCTGCAATAATGAATAACTTTTTCATAGTATTAGATTTTCCATGCCATAAACAAATGATGTGCCAAGTCTTTGAACAGGGCCAAAAATTGCTGTGAATCAAGCTGCAGGAATACTATATAAGCGCTGGTAGCGTCGCACTCTTCAGGAACAATAAAATTTTGTGAATATTATATGATCCCGGCTGTAAAGAAAACAAGTCCAACCAATGCGATCCCAATCCCGCCTATCCAGAGAAATTTCTTCTTTGTAAGTATTGCAATAGCAGAGATAGCAATCGCCATTTGGAAAAGAGTAACAGCACTCGCCAGTCTCACATGTTTCTCTAAATGAAATTCTGAAATTTTTTGTGCACTCTCGGCTTCCTTCTTGATATCTTCTTGTTCTTTCTTGTATTTGGCAACAGCTGCATCATCTGTTTTTATTCCATTCACCGACAAAGCTTTTATTTCTGCTTTGATCCCCTTCGCCTGGTAATAAGCCCACTGGTCAGATGCTTTGATCTGTTCTATCAATGCTTCATTGGAATGATGCCCCGCCATTAATCCAGCTATTGCTGCAAATACTGCCATCAATGCAGTAGAAACAGCTACAGACATTGACCATCCTTTTTCTTTTAGATGTTTAGCGGCATCTTCTGCCTTTTCCAATATGGTTTCGTGAAGGTGTTCGGTAGGCACTTCTATATCTTCCATGATGCGGGTATTTATTGACGTTATTCAATGCAAAATATGCGCCAAAGGTATTAACAATGGCCATAAAAAATCGTATTCGTATATTCAATCCTGAAAGATACCAACATGCTTAAAATATCCTTTTTCTCGTTTTGTATCCTCTTCCTGTTTTTTACTGGCAGTAACACTTCAGCACAGGAAAAAACAGATCCCTGGCTGCAGCAACTCATTCAAACAAATGCATCGCCATTGCTGAAGCATGTGTTGAATAATCCCGACAGCTTTCAGTACCAGGTGATCTACACAAAAATCGAACGTGATAAAAAAAATGAACCTCAGTTCACAAATTATTACCTGCATGTTGACAGGAACAGGTATTACAATCCTGCCTCCACGGTAAAACTTCCTACAGCACTGGCTGCACTGGAAAAGCTGAATGAACTGCATAAAAAAGGGATCGATAGAAATACTTCAATGCTCATAGACAGTTCCTTCAGTGCACAATCAAACGTATGGAAGGACAGTACATCTGAAAATGGCTATCCTTCCATCGGCCACTATATTAAAAAGATATTCCTGGTGAGTGATAATGATGCATACTGCCGGTTATATGAATTCCTCGGGCAACAAACCCTTAATGAAAAGCTCTGGCAGAAAGGATATACCGATATGCGCCTGGTGAGGCAATTTATTCCTATGACAGAAGAAGAGAACAGGCATACCAACCAGATCCGCTTTGTGAAAGATGGAAAGATCATCTACCAGCAGCCACCTGCATATGATACTTTACATTTTAATTTCAGTAAACAGGTATTGGTGGGTAAAGGACATTTGGACCGGAATGATAAACTGATCATGGAACCGATGGATTTTACGCGGCACAATAATTTTCCATTGGAGGACCTGCAACAAATGTTACGTTCTGTTTTATTTCCAACCTCCGCCCCTGAATCCACAAGGTTTCGTCTCACAAAAGATGATTATAATTTTTTATACCAGTATATGTCGCAATACCCCTCAGAAGCAAAATATCCGCATTATGATACATTGGAATTTTTTGACAGTTATACAAAATTTTTCATGTTCAAATCAGGCAAACAAAAAATACCTGCCAATATCCGCATCTTTAATAAACCAGGCTGGGCCTATGGTTATTTGACCGATTCGGAATATGTGGTTGACTTCGACAACAAAGTAGAGTTCATGATAAGCGCTGTTATCTATACAAACAGTGATGGTATCCTGAATGATGATAAATATGACTATGACGAAGTAGGCTATCCCTTTTTTAAAGAGGTTGGCAACATCATTTACAAATATGAATTAGGCAGGGAAAGAAAGTACCGTCCTGATCTCAGGAAATTTATGCTGCACTATGGCGATGGTACTGTGAACAAATAAAAATGCTCATCTCTTAGCCATTCAAACTGCCCATCATACTTTCATGGTAACGATTGCCTGATACGGGATTATTTGCAAATACCAAATCAATAGCAGCAAGGTCAGCATCAGAAAGATGTACATTCAATGCACCTGCGTTTTCTTCGAGATATTTAATACGCTTGGTACCTGGTATCGGGAAAATATACTCCCCTTGCGACATTACCCATGCAAGCGCCAGTTGCGAAGGAGTGCATCCTTTATTAGTAGCAATATCTTCTACCTTTTTTACCAATGCAAGATTCTTGTCAAAATTTTCTCCCTGGAACCTTGGAGAAAAACGGCGGTAATCATCTGCAGCAAAGTCTTCAAATTTATTTAACTGCCCTGCCAGAAATCCCCTGCCTAATGGACTGTAGGGCACAAATGCAAGTCCCAGTTCCTTACAGGTTTGTAATATTTCTGCTTCAGGATCTCTTGTCCATAATGAGTATTCGCTTTGCACTGCTGTTACAGGAAAAGTAGCATGCGCTTTCCGGAGAGTTTCAGGAGATACTTCACTTAATCCAATACTTCTTATTTTTCCCTGTTCCACTAAACGCCCCATTGCTCCAACTGTTTCTTCGATGGGGGTGGAACGGTCTCTGCGGTGCATGTAATAAAGATCTATCACATCTACATCTAATCGCTTCAGGCTTGCTTCGCAGGCTGAGTTTACATATTCAGGTTTCCCGTTCAAACTTCTTTGTTCCGGATTTTCCGGATTACGGACAATACCAAATTTGGTAGCAAGAGTTATTTTATTACGATGGCCCTTCAATGCCTTTCCAACTAATATTTCATTTTTAAGCGGGCCATATACATCTGCTGTATCCCAAAATGTAATACCCAATTCAAGTGCCCGGTGTAAGACCTTAATGCTTTCTGCATCATCTGCTGCACCATAAAATTCGCTCATACCCATACAGCCAATACCTAATTGCGATGCCTGTATCCCCTGTGATCCCAATGCCCTTGTCTTCATATTATTTGTTTAAAGTAAAGTTCAGAAAATTATTTAAGCCAGATAAAAAAATATTACAACGTTTTGAAAGAAGGCGTAGTTTGATTTTTTTGAAGTAGGCCAAAGCCCAGTATCTGCAATAGACTCATGCCACTGATCACCCACCATAAAATATGAAAGCCGGCGTGCTGTGCAACCTGTGCACCAAAAGTTGGGGCAATGATCTGTGCGGTACTCCACGCAATGGTGTACAATGCTGCATAGCTTCCCCTGTTAGCGGCTTGTGTACGCGAAAGCCAGTAACTGTTAAGAAAAGGCATGGAAAATATCTCGCCTCCTGTTATCAATAACATGGCAATACATGCCGATAGAAAGGATGCAGGCAATATATTGATACTGGCAAATCCCAGTGCAAACAACAATGCACCGATCCTCGTATAAACTAATGGCGACCTTTTTCCTTCCATATTATGAACTACCACCATTTCAAACATAGCAATGATCAACCCATTCATTGCCATTAAAGCACCTATCAATCTTTCGCTGATCTGCCATTGTGTTTTATAGAATACGGGCATTACACCAAACAATTGCAGGAAACAGGTGGCGAAAAGGATCATTAAAAAAATAAAGAATAAATAAGTAAGGTCTTTGTAAGGCGATGATCCGCGAAGCCCGGTCTCAGAAACATCTTTATGATATTTTACACGCGGTATCAGTTTCAACATTAATAAGGCCGCAATAATATTAGTGATACCATCCACCCAAAACAATAAGTGATAGTCAACCGAAGCAATAAACCCTCCTACCGCTCCGCCGGTTGCAAAGCCCAGGTTAATGGCAAGGCGGTTCAATGAATAGGAACGCACGCGGTTCTCAGGTTTGCTATAATAAGCGATCGCAGTAGAATTGGCAGGCCGGAAACTTTCATTGCATATACTGAGAATAAAAACACCAATACATAAACCTAAAAATGTTTGTAACTGGCCAACCACCAAAAAAATGGAACCTCCACTCAGTAAGGCAATTATCTGCACTGGGTAAAACCCAAATTTATCTGTGATCCTTCCGCCTAAAAAAGCGCCAGCGATCGATCCTGTCCCAAACATCGCCATTACCATACCCGCCTGTCCCAGTGAAAAGTGTAATTTCTGCGTGCAATAGATCGTCATGAAAGGGATCACCATTGTGCCGCTCCTGTTTATGAGCATCACAAATGATAAATACCAGGTGTTGCGGCTTAATCCACTGTATGCATTTTTATATAAACGTAGCGCTGCTGCGAGCATAATGCTAAGATACTCGAAGAGAGGGTAAGGCTAATGCCGGGATGAGTAAGAAAACAATTAAATCATTTAATTTTAGAATCATACGAATCTTAATCAATCCTTTTATCTTTGAATCCTACGAATCTTAGTCCAAAACATGAATTCATGGGCATCGCAGATAAATTAGCACAAATGAACGCAGAAAAATCAGCAGCAAATTTAAAAGCAGGGCAGGATTTCCTGGCTGCCAATAAAGCAAAACCGGGTATCACAGAACTTCCAAGCGGGATTCAATACGAAGTGATTACACAAGGCACGGGAGAAAAGCCACTTGCTCACAATGATGTTACTTGTCATTATCATGGAACCATGATCGATGGAACTGTGTTCGACAGTAGCGTACAAAGGGGCAGCCCGGCTACATTCCCATTAAACCGTGTGATCAGTGGCTGGACGGAAGCCTTACAACTGATGCCTGTTGGCAGTAAGTGGAGGTTGTTCATTCCACCACATCTTGCTTATGGCGACAGGCAAGTGAGCGCCCCAATAGGCGCCAACAGCACTTTGATATTTGAAGTGGAGTTGATCTCATTTGTCTGAGTTATATCAGATCATTTCACTTAATTCCAGCCATCGCGTTTCTTTTTGTTCCAGTGATGCCGCTATTTCCATGGTGCGCCTGCTTAATATATTCAGTTGATCGAAGGGTGCATCAGGGTTACTTAGTTGTTCTTCCACTTGCTGCTTCTCTGCTTCAAGCGCAGCAATTTCTTTTTCTAACAATTCAAATTCTCGCTTCTCCTTATAACCAACTTTTTTCTTCACTATGGGTTCCTGACTGGCAACTGGCAATCCGCCTAGGCGGACAACCGATAACGACTCCCCCTTACTCTTACTGCTCTCCAACTGCTGCCACTTGTTTTCTTTTTTCTCATTTTCTTTCAGCCATATCCTGTACTGGGTATAGTTTCCGGGAAAATCCCTCACTTCGCCATCTCCTTCAAATACAAATAAATGATCCACCAACCGGTCCATAAAGTACCTGTCATGCGATACGATGAGTACACAACCCCTGTACTCACTCAGGAAATTTTCCAATACCGCAAGCGTAGGCAGGTCAAGGTCATTGGTAGGCTCATCCAATATTAAAAAATTGGGGTTGCGAAAAAGAACAGTAAGCAATTGTAAACGTTTTTTCTCACCACCGCTTAAAGATGATAAATAGGTATATTGTTTATCGGGAGTGAAAAGAAAAAGCTCCAGGAACTGCGAAGCACTTAAACTACCACCATTTGCCAATGGGAAATTTTCTGCAAATGTCTTTACATATTCTATCACCCGCAGGTCATCTTTGATCACCATTCCCTGCTGTGAAAAATTTCCGAAGATCACTGTATCACCCACATTGATCTTTCCGCTATCAGCCGGTTCCAGTTTTTGGAGCATATTCAGGAAAGTACTTTTGCCCACACCATTTTTGCCGATCACTCCTACCCTTTCTCCTTTACTGAATGTATAATCAAACCCTTTGAGTATAGCCATATCACCATAACTCTTATACACTTTTTTCATTTCAATCACCTTACCGCCAAGCCGGTTCATCTTCATTTGCAACTGCAACTGGGCATCTTCGATCTTCTGTTTGGCCCTTGCCTCCACTTCATAAAAATTATCCTGCCTGCTTTTTGATTTGGTGGTCCTTGCCTTTGGTTGCTTCCGCATCCATTCCAGTTCTTTGCGGTACTGGTTCTTTGCTTTATCAATGCTTGCCATTTCGCTTTCTATCCTGGCCGCTTTTTTGTCTACATAATTTTCATAATCGCCACGGTACACATACATATTCTCTCTTTCCAGTTCCCATATCTCGTCACTCACTGCATCCAAAAAATAACGGTCATGCGTTACCAGCAACAGTGTTACATTTTCCTGGTTGAGATAATGCTCCAGCCACTCGATCATTTCCACATCAAGATGATTGGTAGGTTCATCCATCATCAGCAGTGTATGCTTATGATCGAAGCCTATATCCACCAATGTCTTTGCCAATGCCACCCTTTTTCGTTGCCCACCGCTCAGGTCCTTTACAGCCTGGTGCAGGTGATGAATATTGAGTTTCCCCAGTATCTCTTTCACTTTTGCCTCAAATACCCATGCATCCAGTTCATCCATTCTACCTATCGCTGCTGCTATGGCATGACCATCCTCCGCCTCTTCTGCAGCCTCATATTCACGTATCACCGCAATAACAGGATTATCGAGGTGGAAGATATTTTCGAGTACCGTCTTATCTTCCTCGAATTGAGGGTCCTGCTCAAATAAAGCAACCGTAACGTCTTTATGTACCCATAATTTGCCCTCGTCAACGGTCTCGTTGCCGGATAATATCCTTAACAGTGTTGATTTACCTACTCCGTTCCTGGCGATCAGCGAGATCTTATCGCCTTCATTAATATGGAATGAGATATTCCTGAACAACGGGTTAATACCATAACTCTTCGTGAGACCTTCAGCTGAAACATAATGCATGGCGCAAAGATAATCTTTACAGAGGGGAATAATTTTCTGTTACTGTTTCAACCATAAACCGTCAAATTCCGCACTCAAATGAACTCTGTACATTTGCAGTTGCTATGAAGCAATTCAATGTACCCAATATATACAGGAGTTCACTGATCGGCGCTGTAAAGAACCACCGCAGGCTGGAGGACAAACTGAAAAAAGATTTTAGTCCAACTTTACTGGATTTTGGCCCTGTACAGATCTTTCTTGCCCGTCATTTCGGCTTCTGCTATGGGGTAGAGAATGCCATCGAGATCGCTTTTACCACTATTGATGAAAATCCCGGTAAAAGGATATACCTGCTGAGTGAGATGATCCACAACCCATTGGTAAATGAGCATCTTCGGGAGCGTGGGGTACGCTTTTTGCAGGATACTTATGGCAACCAATTAATTCCGTTTGATGAATTGTCTGCGGGTGATGTAGTGATCATACCCGCATTTGGCACTACCCTGGAAACAGAAAAATTACTGAACAATAAAGGAATACAAACCGCAAAATATAATACCACTTGCCCGTTCGTGGAAAAGGTATGGAACCGGAGTGAGCAGATAGCCCAGAAGGGTTATAGCATTGTAGTTCATGGCAAACCAAGGCACGAAGAAACAAGGGCTACTTTCTCTCATGCATCTTATCATACGCCAACAATAGTAGTGAATGATATGGCTGAAACAGAAGAACTGGCCAAATACATGAAAGGTGAAAAACCAGCAGCACAGTTTTACCAGGAATTCAGTGGAAGGCATTCAGAAGGTTTTGATATTGAGAAGGACCTGCGGCGCATCGGTGTTGTTAACCAGACCACACAACTCGCCACTGATACACAGGCCATATCTGATTATTTAAAACAGGTGATGCTGCAGCATTATGGGTTGACTGAAATAAATATTGCAGAACGCTTTGCTGATACCAGAGATACTCTGTGTTATGCTACAAATGATAACCAGTCTGCAGTAGCAGGGCTATTAGAAACAGAAGCTGATCTTGCCATCGTTATTGGCGGCTATAACAGCAGCAATACTTCTCACCTGGTAGAATTATGCAAAGCAAAGCTGCCTGCCTACTTTATAGATTCGGCCGATAAGATCATCAGCCGGAATGAGATATTGGATTGTAACTGGCGGACAAAAGAACAAAAGATGGTTTCTGATTTTCTACCCGTAAACCAACCTGTAAAAATACTTATGACCAGTGGGGCCAGTTGCCCTGATTCTGTTGTTGAAGATGTGATCAGGAAATTGCTGGGTTTATTTGGGGCTGAGAATAGAATAGAGGAAATGACAAGCCGGTTTGGCTAAAATAAAAAATCCCCCCTGGCTTAGCCGGGGAGGACCTTCTTGCAAGAAGTAATATCAAGTAGCAAGTACTTAATTACATTTTTGCTTTCTTAGATGTGTCAACAGCAGGTTTAGCCATTGTGTCAGTTGTCTTTTTAGTTGTGTCAACTGTTGTCTTTGGAGAATCTGTAGCAGGAGTTTTAGTGTCTGCACTGTTACATGCTACAAAACCAGCGATAGCTAAGATTGCGATAACTTTTTTCATTGTACTTGTTTTTTGGGTTGATAAATTTTCGCGGCAAAGATAACCGCAAAACTGACCTGGACAAATTTTAACAGATGTTTTTTACCGGCTAAAATGGCCTGTTTGCCCCCAAATTATCAAGATTTATTTCTTTCTGAAGAATATCCTGACCGGTACTCCTTTGAAATTAAAATGCGTACGGAGTTGATTTTCAAGGTAGTTTCTGTAAGGAAGCTTGATATCATCGGGATAATTCGTAAAAAAGGCAAATGAGGGAATATGGGTATGAAGCTGGGTCACATACTTGATTTTGACAGAATGCCCCCTTACAACAGGCGCATGATAGGCTTCCACGGCCTTTAGCATGACCTCGTTCAGCTTAGAGGTTGATATCTTCTGGCCCCGGCTTTCATATACTTCCAGTCCCAGTTCTATGACCTTGAATATCCTGGTCTTTTCTTTGGCAGAAATGAACAGGACCGGGAAGTCTGTAAACGGTGCAAATTTTGTTTTAAGTGTTTTTTCATAGTCGCGAGCAGTATTGGTTTCCTTTTCCATCAGGTCCCATTTGTTCACCAATACCACCACCCCTTTCCCTTTTCTTGTTGCCAGGCTGAAGATATTTACATCCTGTGAAGTAACACCATTTGTAGCATCCAGAACAAGCAGGCACACATCAGCCTCATCCATGGCACGGATGGCACGGATCACAGAATAAAATTCAAGATCATCTTTTTCCTTTTCTTTCTTCCGCAAACCGGCAGTATCTATCAGGATAAATTCTTTCTGAAATAATTTATAGTGTGTATGAATCGTATCTCTTGTAGTGCCGGCAATATTGCTCACGATGGTCCGTTCCTCCCCGATCATCGCATTTAATAAAGATGATTTACCAACATTCGGTTGCCCCATAATTGCAAAGGCTGGTAATTCATTTTCCTTTTCTTCTTCATCCAGCTGTGCTTCCATTACTTCGGTCATTGCATCCAACACTTCACCTGTACCGGTTCCGCTGATACTGCTAACCGGGTAGATCGTATCAAATCCTAATGAATAGAATTCAGTTGCGCTCAATTGCCTTTCGCCATTATCCACTTTATTCACTACGAGATAAACGGGTTTGGATGTACGACGCAAAAGGTCTGCCATTGCATCATCCAATGCAGTGATGCCAACGGCAACATCTACCATAAAGATGATCGCATTCGCTTCATCAATGGCTATCTTGACCTGTTTGCGAATCTCGGTCTCAAATATATCCACGCTATCAGGTACAAAACCACCTGTATCAATCAGGTTGAACACCTTGCCATTCCAGTCTGCCACACCATATTGCCTGTCGCGCGTAACCCCGCTGATATCATCCACGATGGCCTTTCGCTGTTCCAATAAACGGTTAAAGAAAGTACTCTTTCCCACATTTGGCCTGCCTACTATTGCTACTGTATAACTCATAATATAATGTTTCTGATCAACTGATCAATGATAACCATATTCTCTCAACTGCAGGTCATTATCCCGCCACTTTGGTTTTACTTTTACAAAGAGTTCCAGGAATATTTTCTGTCCGAGAAATTTTTCTATATCCACTCTCGACATCGTACCCAATTGCTTGATCATGTTTCCTCTCTCGCCAATAATGATCGCTTTCTGTGTTTCTCTGTTAACGATGATATCTGCCTGTATTTTTACAAGTGATTCTTTTTCTTTGAACTCATTCACGAGTACTGCCACATGATAAGGTATCTCGTCCTGGAATAATTGATATACTTTTTCACGGATCAGTTCACTCACAAAGAATTTGGTAGGAAGATCACTCAAATCATCTTCATTGTAATAAGGTTCCGCTTCTGGTAATAATTCCAAAATAGCAGCCATCAGTTTTTGCAGGTGATGCTGCTCAAGCGCGGATATCTTCACCAGCTTCTTACAATATTTCTTATCAGCAAAAAAAGATTCAGCAAGTGCTATCTTACCATTTCCTGCCACATCAATTTTATTCAGCACAATGATTGCCGGCACCCTAAGTTTAAGGGAGCTGAAGATTTGGTCGCACTCTTCCAGGCTATCATTTGCATCCACGATCAATAAAGCCACATCAGCATCTTCCAAAGCACTTTTTACTGATCCCATCATCTTTTCATGAAGCTTATATTTTGTTTCAATGATACCTGGCGTATCGGAGAAAATGACCTGGTATTCACCGGGTTTTGTAAGAAACCCCTTGATACGGTGGCGGGTTGTCTGCACTTTAGGCGATACAATAGCCAGCTTCTCACCCAATAAAGCGTTAAGCAGGGTGCTTTTGCCCGCATTGGGCCTTCCGAATATGTTTACAAAACCGGCTTTCATGAAATTCGTGCAAAAGTAACGAAAGCGGCTGAGGGGGGGTGGATTTAGTTGAGATGGGGGATGGGAGATGCGGGATAAGGGATGCGAGATGCGATGCGGACGGCTATATTTTATATTTTTGGATGCCATGAAAATCATTCCTTTATTTAAAGTACGCGATATGCGGGCAGCCATCCGGCATTATACCGAGGTGCTCGATTTCGTTATGACCTGGCAGGATGATACGCCGGATTCGCCAGTTGTGGATCTTGGCCATGAAGAAATGGAACTACAGATCACCACGCATGAAAGCGAAAGATTGTTCGGTTCCGTTGTATATGTCTGGGTGAATGATGTGGATCAGCTTTTCGCCAAATTCATCAGTCGAGGCCTGGATATTTCTGCGAAGTCCGGTTCTCCCGTGCATTCGGGCCCGGTTAACCAGACCTGGGGCAGGCGGGAATTCTATGTGACCGATGCGGATGGCAATACACTACGTTTTTGCCAAAATATTGAATGAACTAGGTTCATCGCTAATATATTTTTGTTCTCATAGAGTCACCTTCCCGACATCAAATCAACAAACATCTTTCTGAATTTTGGCAAATTGAGATCAAGCTGTGCGTGAACGAGAGGTATATTCACTGCTGATGGTCTCAGTTTTTCGGACCAGGTGAGGGTGTGGCCATAACTTGGGCCATGACTCAGGTCAACATCCATATAAACTTCTACTACATTCGTGAGAATACTTGGATCAAGCCAGGCGCATGCGGCCAGTTCATCCCACAAGTAGTAACGTTCCGTGGCGTATGTGGCAATGTATTTCGCTGCCGGACTTGAAGAACGCGAGATCTCGTCGTACATATCCTTTGTAAACATTGCTTTAATAGAAATGTCGGCCGTTGTTATGTCTATTCGTGGCCATTGTGCGCGTAGAGCCATTCGTGCAGCTTCCGGATCAAACCAGAAATTAAATTCCTGGCGAGGGCTTGTTGCAAATTCCGGGTCATCTGTTTGAGGGTTCATACTGCTGCCCATAATAACGATACCTTTTGTGAGTTCCGCGAATTTTGGGTCTATCGCTACTGCAAGCGCAATGTTCGTGAGTGGCCCAAATGCGAATATTGTTACTTCATGCGGATGAGCATGTACTTGTCGAACCAGGAAATGTGCAGCATCTTCTGCTAAAGCCTTTGTGTGTGGGGAGCCTTCACGAAGCGGTGGAATATTCCAGGGCCCATGCGTTGCCACATCTACAATTACACCCCCGGCTGCCAGTGCAACATCCTGCTCACGTCCACCCCAGGCTCCAAGCCATGCCGGCCTGCCAATTGATTGCATGGCGATCTGGGTTTCCTGTTGTGTACGCACAAGCGGAAATACAGCTCCCGGAACAACCGGAACATTACTGCGTCCAATGAGTTCAAGCATGCGTAGCGTATGTTGAACTTCCTCATCACGCCACGCATTACCAGTTACGATACTGATCCCCAGAACCTCTACCTGGAGCGACTGCAGCAACACCATCAAGGACATTTGATTTGAGTCGGCAGGGCCGGAACCATCCTGATCTATGATGACAAGGCGTTTTTGCGCTTGGGATGGCGGGGCCAGCAACAGCAGGGAGAGGATGAGTGTGAAAATTTTCAAGGGAGTAGGTTTTGTTTGCTATTGTAATGTAAATTAAATAACGCGACACACTCATTTTTTTAAGGACAAAATAAGTTGTGCCGAAGGAGATGCTGAGCGAACGGAAAGCAGTGGTTTATTAATTTGTCAGTGGCAAAGGCTAATGCACTGTTGTGAATTGGCGTTTTATATTGCAAATTTCAATTCTCATTAATTGCTGAATTAGTATAAACATGAAGTTTTTTATTCAGCACCTCAGTTTCCTTTTCAAAATGAAATCCCAGTTTATTCAATAGCTTGATAGAGTAAATATTTTGGGGAATAGTTGTTGCAAGAATAGTAGTGTATTCTGCTTTTTTACTGAGAATTGATAAAACCTTTTCAGTTGCCTCGTACGCATACCCATATCCATGAAACCCAGGTAAAAAAGCAAACCCAATATCGAAATGCTCCAGGTAACTCCTTTTTAGAAATGATATTATGCCGATTGGAGTGTTGTTGTCTTTTAATCTTACAACCCAATAAAATAAATCAGGCGTATTTATTATTCGGCCAATATATTCAATTGAGTCTTGTTTTGAATGTACATTTCTATCGCCAATAAATTCAAGCCATCCTTTGGAATTTACGAGAGAGAAAATAAAGTCATGATCATCTTCTACAATTAAATTTAATAAAAGCCTTTGAGTAGAAAATTTAGTCTGCATTTTAAATAACGTTGGTTTTGATATCAAAGATCATACGATTATTTCTTTTGTACATTATTTTCATTATGGGACTTCTGTGACTTTGGCGACATTTAAGTGAGTCCCTCATGTCCCTGAAAATTACTATTTAAGCATCTTTGACTGCTTTTATTGCTTTCTTCTACTTTCAATTCTTGCTTTAGTCATTCTTTCTCTTAACCCGCCGTCTTTCAAGAAGGCTTTTTCCAAAGAATCTATTTGCTTACCAAGCAGGTAGGTTACAATTTTTATCAGGCATATCATGCTGTTGGCACAAATTTCTGGCTCTGGATTTTCAATGGCTTTTACATAAGTTTGGTAGAAGGCATTGGGTGTTTTGTTCAATTCCCGGAAACGAACAGTAAGCCTGTGGCCCTTATCCCATTTGGGTAATTTATTTGTTCGCAAAAAATCTTCGTAATCTACCAGCAGTTCTTCCAGCGACGCCCGGGCTACATTGGTGAGTTTTATTTCAGTTTCTTTAGAAGTAGCCGATGCCATACTGGCTTCAACAATGTTTTGTTTGCCGCTTCTTGCGGCCTGCACCATCTGGCCAATGGTTCGGTCGTATTTATTATAAAACCGCTTGGTGAAATAAACCGTGCCATCATAAATGATCTCAGCTTTCTGATAAGTTATCAGTTTGCGGTAGCCACCATGTACTGGTATAAAACCTTTTTTATTATTTTCTTTTTCGTTCATAACCTTTCTTTTCTGGGACTTTTGTGACTTTGGCGACTCTTAAGGCGTCACTCGAGTCCCAAATGTCCCTGAAAGCCGTACTCATCAGTTCATTACAAAAAAAATAGACCCCAATTATGGAGTCTATATGCTTTGTTGCGAGGGAAGGGATCGAACCTCCGACCTTCGGGTTATGAGCCCGACGAGCTACCGCTGCTCTACCTCGCGATGTTTGGACGGCAAAGTTACGCCAATATTAGTTCCTAACCAAGTTTATTGGG
>CAISDV010000038.1 GCA_903884185.1 uncultured Chitinophagaceae bacterium
CACTTACTTTAAAGAACAAGGCTGGCAATATGGATATTGTAAAGAAGACCAGCATGATCGAAAAATTGGGGGCTGTACTTGAAGATGTAGATAAAAAAGTAGCTGCTGCTAATGAGTTGCAGGGTGGTGTGGTAGTGAAAAAGATCAATGCAGGGCCATTAAAGAATTCGCGTATGCAGGAAGGGTTTGTAATCACTTCCGTAAATGGCGCTGCCGTGAAAAATATGGACGATCTCAAGATCGCATTAGCAGAAATAAGAGGTGGCACTGCTTATTTTGAAGGTGTATATCCGGGTTATACAGACTCTTACCGCTACCCGGTTAAACTTGACACTGAATAATATTTAACCCGTAGTATAGTAAAAAGGCTGGTGAACATTCACCAGCCTTTTTAATTATTAAACATGGCTTTTATAAACGAAATATTCAAACGCCTGCAATTCAAATAATTCTTTCGGGGTGAATGTATAATTCATTCCAGAGAAAATATTATGGAAAGAACCTTTCAGCCAATCATGTTCTATCGTTACCACAACTTTCTCTGCATCTGAGAAATTAAGCAACACCAGTACTATTTCCTCGTCCTTTTTCCGCAGGTATGCCATGACAGAATTATTTCCTGTGGGAAGAATAAATGTTTCACCTCCCGCAACAGCTTTTGACTGATGCAGCAATAATATGGTTTGATAGAATTCTTTTAGTTGTAGCGGGTTATTCCATTCAACCAGGTCTTTATCAAAAAATTGCAATCTTTTTTTACTGGGACTTTCCTGTCCACTATACACCATGGGCATTCCTTGCCAGGAAGCTGTAAATACTGCAAGCGCCTTTGCAGCTCCGCCATATTTTTCATACTCGGTACCATTCCAGCTATTTTCATCGTGGTTGGCAGTGAAGAACAATTTCTGTGAACCTACAGGGTATTGGGAATATTTATGCAATACATTATAAACATCATTAACAGAGGCAGTTCCCTTTCCTAATCTTTCAGTTACATGCATCCACTCCCATGCATACGTTGTATCAAACACATCATGATATGAGACTTCTTCACATTCACCCAACCAAAATAAAGGTTGGTGCTGCTCGCATTGGGTTCTTGCGTCCTTCCAGAAATCTAAGGGTACCAAATGTGCCATATCACAACGGAAACCATCTATGCCAGCATCATTTACCCAATGCTGCATCGCATTCACCATTGCTTTTCTTAATTCCGGTTTACTATAATCAAGATCGATGACATCTTTCCATCCATTGACTTCTGTAAAATTTCCTTTGGCATCTTTCTTATACCAATCGGGATGTTCTTTCGTCCAATGATGATCCCAACCTGTATGATTTGCCACCCAGTCAATGATCAGTTTCATTCCCAGTTCATGCGCCTGTTTCACCAATGCCTTCAGGTCATCCATTGTTCCATATTCGGGATTCACCTGCACATAACTGCTGCAAGCATAATAACTTCCCAATGTTCCCTGTCTTTCTTTTTTGCTGATAGGAGTTACAGGCATGAGCCATAATATCTTTATGCCCATCGCTTTCAGGCGTGGCAAATGCTTACCAAAAGCATGGAATGTTCCTTCTTTTGTGTATTGCCTGATGTTTACTTCATAGATGTTTGCATTCACCCCCCAGTCAACTGTTGAAAATAATCTGCTCATAATTGATGGCTCTTGATAACAAAGAAATAGCTTTATCTCTGAACGACCATATTCTGCGCAAGAAGAATGCTAACATGAGCGAACAAAAATTAGAGCGGAAGATCACATTACTGCAGGCTACCGCCATCAATATGACGGATATGGTGGGTATTGGGCCTTTCGTAGTATTGAGTATTGTGGCACAAACCATCAATGGCCCGGGGTTTTTATATGCCTGGCTTGCGGGTGCACTATTATCAATTGTTGATGCAATGGTCTGGTCGCAGTTGGGTGCCACTTACCCACTCGCCGGTGGCAGCTATAATTTTTTAAAGGAAGGATATGGCCCGCGATGGGGAAAGCTCATGAGTTTTCTCTTTGTTTGGCAAACAATGATACAGGCCCCATTGGTGATCGCTTCTGCTGCAATTGGATTTGCACAATATGCGGGTTATTTAACTCCATTAAATGACATGGCGCACAAAGCAGTCAGCGGTACTGTTGTAATAATGATCGTTTTCCTTCTTTACAGAAAGATCGAAGCCATTGGAAAGATAAGTGTGCTGCTATGGATGGGTGTATTGGTTACCATGGCATGGATCATTGGAGGAGGCATGATGCATGGCAATTTTCTTCAGCCAATAAAAGACATTAATAATGGTTTGCAATTAAACCATGCTTTTGCTGCCGCTATTGGCTTTGCGAGCGTGAAAACAGTGTACAGTTACCTGGGTTATTATAATGTATGCCATTTGGGTGGAGAGATCATTGATCCAAAAAAGAATATTCCCAAAAGCATGTTCATTTCCATTGCAGGTATTGCAGTTTTGTATTTATTGATGAATGTGAGCGTGGCTTCTGTTTTACCATTAGAACAAATTCAGAAAAGTAGTTTTGTAGTGAGTGAATTTATTAAAGCTATTGCCGGCCCTACTGCCGCTATCATTGCAACTATTCTGATCCTATGGGTAGCATTTGCTTCTGTTTTTTCCGCGACACTCGGTTATAGTCGCGTGCCTTATGCAGCCGCATCTGACGGTGCCTTCTTTAAAGTATTCGCGAGATTACATCCCACAAAAAACTTTCCTTACGTTTCATTACTGGTATTGGGAGGTATTGCCTTTGTATTCAGTTTACTGTTCAAGTTGGGAGATGTGATCACCGCCATTCTTGCTATGCGCATACTCATTCAGTTCATCGCACAAACAGTTGGATTGCTGATATTAGTAAAACAAAAAGGCAAGGATCATTTTGCATGGAGGATGCCATTGTATCCGTTACCAGCCATTCTCGCAATATTGTTTTGGGGATTTGTATTCTATTCAACAGGCACAAGAATGATGCTGGGAGGGTTGCTCGTAATAGCATTAGGCATCATTGCATATCTAATCAAATCAAAAAAGAATGATGAATGGCCGTTTGATTCACGCTAAGACTTTATTTCGCGCGAAAGATTGAAACAAGACACCGAGCAATACAACGATCAATGCGCCAGCTACATTCAACCAAAGAAATCCTAAACCAATAACACCATATTTGTCAAGAAAGAATAAAGCGATCACCAATGCTTCTCCTATGACAGCCGCAAAGAAAACAGCATTGGCTTTTACTTTTTTGAAATAAAATGCCACAAGGAAGATTCCCAATATCACTCCATAAAATAAAGAGCCTAATACATTTACCGCTTCTATCAGGCTGCCCATTCCAGTTGCAAACTCTGCTACGATCACACAAAAAATTCCCCAGCCAAGTGTATAATACTTAGATACCTTGTATTCCATTTCACATTGCTGAATATTGTCTACATCATGTTTCTTTTTCAGGAACCTGAAATGAAAATCAACCACGCTGCAGGAAGCAAGCGAATTCAATGCCGCAGCAATAGACCCCCATGCTGCTAAAAAGATAATGGCGATCAATAAGCCCACCAGGCCTTGCGGAAGATAATCCACTACAAACCTCAGAAAGACATAATTGGTATCATTATCATCGCCTTTTACTTGGGGTGAGTTGATGAGTGACTTATAATTGCTTCTCAATGCCCCACTTTGCTGGTTCAACTGCCTGAGCTGGCGTGAGGAAGTTGAATCACTTGCATTCCAGTGTTGCAGAATAGCCTGCTTCTCGTTATTCACAAGCGTATACTGGTTCTCTAATAATACAGCAGAATCTTTTTTTACGCTGTTTAATAGCTTCTGCTGCTGGCCTGAATTAAAAAATATGGGTTGTGGTTTGAACTGGTAAAATCCGAACAGCATAGCTCCCAGTAAAAGGATCAGGAATTGCATGGGTACTTTTACCAATCCATTCATCAGCAAACCGATCCTGCTTTCTTTATTGTCTTTTGCAGTGAGATACCTGCCTACCTGCGACTGGTCTGTACCAAAATAAGAGAGCGCGAGAAAGAATCCGCCTATCACACCACTGATGATATTGTATTTGTCTTTCCAATCAAATCCCTTTCCTGTAAAGCCTGTCGTGATCACATTCATCTTCCCATTGGCGCCACTCACTTTTAATGTATCAACCAATCCAACTCCTGCAGGTAATAAATGAATGATCATATAACCCGCTACAAACATTCCAACAAAAATGATAATGAGTTGCAATTGTTGTGTGTAGGCAACTGCTTTGGCGCCGCCGGTAACGGTATAAATGATCAGCAATCCACCCATTACAATATTCGTCCAGAAAATATCCCATCCCAATAAAGAAGATAAAATGATAGAAGGCGCGTAAATGCTGATACCGGTAGATAATCCCCTTGATAAAAGAAATAAGAAAGAAGTAAATGATCTTGTCTTCAAATCGAACCGCTGCTCTAAAAACTCGTAGGCGGTAAATATTTTTAATTTATTGAACAAAGGCACGAAAGTGATACACAACACCACCATCGCCAAAGGAAGTCCCAGGTAGTATTGCACGAAACGCATGCCATCTGTAAATGCCTGGCCGGGGGCCGATAAAAAAGTAACAGCGCTTGCCTGCGTACCCATCACACTCAATAACACCAACCACCAGGGCATGGAACGGTTACTGAGAAAATATCCTTCCAGGTTTTTGCTGGTGCGGCTTTTATACAAACCATACAGGATGATACCTGTAAGCGTGCATGAGAGTATTATCCAATCTAACCTGCTCATGAAAATTGTTTAGTGAACCAGTAAAAAAAGAAGATGAGCAATACCAATACCGCCACAACCGCTATATACCAACGGTTCCAGTAAGAAGAAAATGGCGTATCGTTTTTGTCTTTCATTTATTTCTACTCCTAAGTAATCCACTTGCAAGGAGCCCTAATGCCAGCCCAATGATCAATCCTTCCTTTACATTTTTCAGAAAAAATCCTAAAATGATTCCTATCAGTATCACCACAATAGCGGTCATCGTCTTTCTTTGCTCCATAATTATTTGTTCTTCGGTAAAGCAATGATATTGGCCATTAGGCGATAAGCCCCAGGTAATCCGGCTGGTAATTGCCTGAATAATACCAATCCCACATAAATAAAATTGCCCTTGCCATATTTTGCAGTGATTAGGCTTCCGTTGGTTTCCTTTTCGCCCGTATCGTTCATGCCCAGGGGAGCATCATAAAGTTTTGCGTCAAATTGCTCGGCCTGGTAAGTGCTTCTCTCCTGCACCCAATTTTCAAAATCTTTATCAGTGATCTTGTTGGGATAATTTAATAAAGAATGTTCCGGCAAAAGGAAATGAACTTTTGCATCTTCTTCCGTTACACGAGTGCTGGCATTTATCTGGAATGGATATGGCCCCACTTTTATTCTCTTCAGACCTACCTGGTTGCTCTTCATATATTGCACGATCAGGTTGCCGCCATTTTCAACGTAGCGGTTCATCACATCATTCTTATTAGTCAGGTACTCATAAATATTATACGCACGGATACCCACTACAATAGCATCATACTTTTTTAATCCGGCATCTGTAATATCTGCTTCAGTCAGGAAATTGATATCATAACCCATTTGTGCCAATGCATCGGGAACTTTGTCTCCTGCTCCAATAATATACCCGATCTTTTTACCAACGATCTTAATATCCACTTTTACCAGGTTTGCTTTTGCTTTTGGAAAGTAGGTGATAGTAGGTATATGATCATAAGCAATGGTCTTTGTATAATGATCGTATTTACCATCACTGCTTGAAAGTTTTATTTCTTCTCTTGTATTTATTTCGTTCGACTTTGATGAAAATATTCCCGAAGGTGAATTCTCTTTATTACTACGTGTATCGTAGTAACTAACAGAAGGCTTGCTGTTTGACCATGTTGCGGGGAATTGCTGATTGATCGTGTATTGCGTTGAATCTTTAGTATTTGATTTAAAATGCATTTCTGCAGTAACGGGTTTACCATTTAGCGAGACATAATTCTCCTTTGTATAGCTCAGTTCCAGCCTTGGTAATACAGGAAGGGGCTGAAATACCTCACCTTTTACAGGATCAACCACTTTGTATTGTACAGGGCGTTTGATAATAATATCCGCTCCTTCTATATTCATAGTGAATATTGCTTCAAAAGAAGGATCATTCTCTGCTTTACCAATGAGCAACTGGTCGCGCACATCAAAAGAACCATCCAGTTGCGGGTATTCGAGCCAGTAAGGTTGTGATATTTTTTTATTGGCAGCAACAGAGATCACTTTATTGAACGTAACGTTCTGGTTAGTAGGCAAGTTGGCAGAAAAACTGGAATCAAAATTTTCGAGGTGAATATGACTCATCCCGGCATTTACATTTTTTCTTTTATCGAATAAAAAACTCATAGTAAATGCTTCCCCCTGCACAGTGTTTTCCTGTGTAGTGGTTGCTTCAACATATAAACCACTGCATTCTTCTATCAATTGTTGTACTTCATCCAATTTTTTATTCCGCCAGTTTCCTGCAGGCATTGATTTAATAGACTGATACAATTTTGCCAAAGCCGGTACAGATAATTCAGGGTGATCAAATTTATAATTAGCAATGATCCCGTCTATCGCAGATTGAATGGCCGCTCCACCTTCCAGTCTTGCCCAGGTGGTTGTGATACCATCCATCAGGTCGCTCTTTGGTGCATCGCCACCAGTTGTTGTGAAATATTCAAATGCCTGTCCTTTCCTTCTTGGCCTGCCTTCGCCCTGGCTTTTGTGCATGGTACGCGCCTCGCCGCCGAGTTCACCATAACTTTTACCTATCAAAGAATTGTATCCTCCTACATCAAATTTTAACTGGTCTTCTGAAGTAGTATTCGTTCCCCCAAAATTAAAATTATTCCACAGTATCCTTTTTGCCTGCCATGGTTTTACACCA
>CAISDV010000039.1 GCA_903884185.1 uncultured Chitinophagaceae bacterium
ATCCCGCATCCCGTATCCCGTATCTCGCATCCCCCATCCCCCATCCCGCATCTCGTATCCTGCATCCCGTATCCCGTATCCTGCATCCCGTATCCCGTATCCCGCATCCCGTATCCCCCATCCCCCATCCCGTATCTCAATAATATTTCTCTCTCTGTATCTTTTGATACCGTTTCACCACAATCAGCAGGTCGATATTTGCGCTATCATAAAAATTTAAACCAAACAACAGATCGTATGAAATACGCAAAAAAATTACCTGCATTCATTTTCTTTTTTTTCTGCATTGTGGCATTCTTAAACCAGGCAAAAGCACAGACGGCCGTCAAAGAAGGCAAGATGAAAATACTGATCCATGTTACTACCGGACCTGAAAATCCTACGCGTGCAGCCCTGGCTTTCCTGGTGGCAAGAACGGCTGTTGAACAAGGTTATACCGTTTCACTTTTCCTGGCTGGGGATGCTGTTCAGTTGATGCGCGACCCTGTGCTCGATAACCTGGCCGGCCTGGGTACCGGCAAACTGCGCGATCATTTTGATGCCATTGTAAAGGGGGGCGGCCACTTTTATCTATCCGCAAATTCCAGCAAGGTGCGCGGGCTAACGGAAGCTGATATCAAAGGCAAGCCTGCTGAATTTTCATTACCTGATGTGCTTGTAAAACTGCTTGTAGAAAGCGACAGGGAAATAACGTATTAGTATATTATGACGAGATACTATCTTTTGCCTCTAAATATTTGATTGTTCATCTGGATCTTTTAGGAACGAATAATGTCTTATATAATGGTCATATTGCATCAACTTTTTATGGTTATCACTGTAACCGTCATATTGTGTGACTACCATGGGATCGCAGACCTTGTATTTTCCTTTGTTGTCTAATGCTTGGTCAAGATGCTTGTCGTTGGGTAACTGTAGGAAAGTTTCATAAAACCTTTGATGAACTACATATAGCGTAAGGCCTGCAAAACGTTCTACTGTTTTGTCGGGTTTAACCTTACCATACATTATACCGCCCAGGTAGAGGTCGAAATCCGTTGGCAAATGTTGCAGAAAATATTGGTAGGCATTTCCAGCAGTAAATTTCAGATCATCCTCAGCGATCATCACGCAGGGCTTTGAAGACGACAAGGCATCGGCAACAATTTGTTTATGCGCCAGAGTAATTCCGATCGGTGGTTCAGGGGTCAAGATGCCCGGCCATATCCGGTATTCAATAATGCTTTGATTTTCAATCTCTCTTATAAAAAGAAGTCGACGGTCGCTCCTTTTTTCCAGGTGTATGATATTTAAAAGCATAGACTGTCATTTTAAATATCGCAAATCGCAATTTGCGATATTCGATGAGATTTCCTATCTTTATGACATGAGAAAACACAAAGGGATGCGCCCGCAGGACATTGTGATACTGCTAGCCATCGTATCATACGGAAAAAAGAACTGGCTCATCAAGGATTTGGCCCATTCACTATATATCAGTCAATCGGAAGTTTCCGAATCGCTGAACCGTAGCCAGGAAGCCAGGCTTATCGACTACGAAAAACATCGGGTGAATCGCCGTGCACTTTATGAATTTCTTGAATTCGGTTTACCTTATGTTTTCCCGGCGAAACCCGGAGCAGCCGCAAGCGGTATGCCTACTGCGCATTCTCACCCCATACTGAAAGATAAAATAATCAGCGAACAATTCTATGTCTGGCCTGAACAGGGAGGACCGGTCAGAGGATTTATCATCGAACCATTGTATAAAAAACAGGTAAAAGCTGCGAAAGAGAATAGTGAACTTTACAAACTGCTGGCGATGGTCGACGTGTTACGCGTAGGTAACAGCAGAGAAACCAAATTTGCCAAGGCTATACTCGATAAAAGCATTTTCAATGAACCATCATCAGAACGTCACCAGGATAAAAGCAGTCTATAATGCACTCGGTCCATTAAAAGACACAGTTGTCTTTGTCGGTGGCGCTACCGTGTCGCTTTATGCGGAATATGAAAACGGAGTACGGGAGGACTTGGTGCGACCTACGGATGATGTCGATATACTGATTGAACTATGGGTTTACCGAGACTATGCCGCGATAGAAGAACAGCTACACTCAATCGGGTTTCGCAATGATGTGGAATCAGGAGTTATATGTCGCTATAAAGTTCAAGGCATCACGGTAGACGTTATGGCGACAGGAAAGGATGTTCTCGGATTCGGGAACAGGTGGTACCCTGATGGGTTTCAGCATTCGATACAACTCACTATCGATCAGCAACACACTGTACGGATATTTTCAGCACCTTACTTTATCGCCACCAAGCTTGAGGCTTTTAAAAGCCCCACCCGTGAAGACAACAACAACGGCAGGGTGAGCCAGGATTTTGAAGATATCATGTTCATACTTGAACACAGAAAATCCGTCTGGCAGGAATTGAACGAATGCAGTACAGAACTCAAATCATACCTTCAGGAAGAATTCACCAGAATTTCAGCGCACCCAGATTTTGAAGAGTGGGTAGATGGTCACGCAGGATTTGGTTACCCTCCGGCGACCTATATGATCATTAACCGCCTGAAAGAATTCCTGAGATCATAACCCAACTGCCCATGTCCTTGTTTTTCCTTGGCATACCCCCTACAAAGCCAGAGGGGTTCGACAAGGAAAACAGGGGCTCGATCTTAGCCGAAAGATTTTTTTTATATAATAAAAAACCCGCTTCAGCAAATGCTTTAGCGGGGTAGTACCCGGTACGGGAATCGAACCCGTCTTTGCCCCGTGAAAGGGGGCTGTCCTAGCCGATAGACGAACCGGGCATTCGCTTAAATCGGGACGCAAAAATAGCCTCAACACCCTTCTTATCCAAAAGTTTTTAAATCTTGTCACGTGGCTGCCCACCCGTCACTTAACATTGAGATAACGTTCATGTGCAGCAATACCGTAATTTTGTGCCCGCTTATAAAATTTAATTACAAAATTTTCGAATCAACATGAGTACAGTAAAAGTTGCTATCAATGGATTTGGGCGTATTGGCCGCCTTGTGTTTCGCCAGGTATTTAATATGGAAGGAATTGAAGTAGTGGCCATCAATGACCTTACCAGCCCGCAGGTATTGGCACATCTATTAAAATATGACAGCGCTCAGGGCCGCTTTAACCATACTGTTACCGCAACAGAAAATGCGATCATCGTTAATGGGCATGAAGTAAAAATATATGCACAGAAAGATCCTGCACAAATTCCCTGGGGTGCACATAATGTAGATGTGGTGATAGAAAGCACAGGATTCTTTGCTGATAAGGACAAAGCCATGGCACATATTAAAGCCGGTGCAAAAAAAGTGGTGATCTCAGCTCCTGCAACAGGCGATCTGAAAACAGTAGTATTTAATGTAAACCACCAGATACTGGATGGCAGCGAAACCATTATCAGTTGCGCGTCATGCACTACCAATTGCCTGGCGCCAATGGCAAAAGTGCTGAGCGATAATTATGGTATTGAAGTGGGTAGCATGACCACTGTTCATGCTTATACGAACGATCAGAATACATTGGATGCACCACACCCCAAAGGTGATCTTCGTCGTGCAAGGGCAGCTGCAGCTAATATCGTCCCTAACTCAACAGGAGCGGCCAAAGCTATCGGACTGGTATTGCCTGAATTGAAAGGAAAATTAGACGGTGGCGCACAACGCGTACCAACTATCACTGGTTCATTGACAGAACTAACCGCATTGCTTGGCAAAAAAGTAACACTGGAAGAAGTCAATGCAGCCATGAAAGCAGCAGCCAATGAAAGCTTTGGTTATAATGAAGAAGAGATCGTAAGCTCAGATATTATCGGCATGCATTTTGGTTCTTTGTTCGATGCTACGCAGACAAAAGTGATCACGGTAGGAGATAAACAATTGGTGAAGACAGTGAGCTGGTACGATAATGAAATGAGTTATGTTTCGCAACTGGTGAGAACAGTGAAGTATTTTGAAGGACTGATTAAAAAGTAAGGAGTAAATAAAGTTTATAATGTTTTTAA
>CAISDV010000040.1 GCA_903884185.1 uncultured Chitinophagaceae bacterium
ATGTCATGATCCCTTTTTCTTTTGCAACGGCACATATTTCTTCTACAGGTAAACGTAAGCCCGTAGAACTCGTGATCTGGCTAAGGAAGACCAATTTTGTTTTTGGGGTGATACCTTTTATGAATTGTGCAATAAAATCTTCTTTTGATTCTAATGGTAAGCGAATTTTCTGCTGGATATACTTTGCGCCCCTTTTGTGGCAATAATATTTCCAGGTTCTGTCGCAAGCGCCATACTCCAAATGCGTGGTCAATACTTCATCACCCGGTTGCAGGTCAAGGCTTTTGGCAATAATATTCACTGCGTAGGTTGGATTGGTCACATAAACAATATCATCTGAGTTACAATGGAGATACTCAGCCAAAGCTATTCTTGCGGTAGCTAAATATGCTGGTCCTTTTATGCGAAAAAAATGCACTGGGTCATCTTCCAGTTCTCTTTGAAAGTTTTGATACGTTTCAAAAACAGGTTTTGGGCAAGCCCCAAAAGATCCAAAATTTAAAAATGTAGTATCCTTTGTCAAAAGGAATTGCTGTTGTAAACTGGTCTGTTGCATTTTGTGAAATTAATGAATTAGAAGAAACAGCTTGTGCTTAAAGTGTTCAATAATTATAAAGTCTCATAACAAATAATTATATTGGTTTTTAATACCCCTAAACCAATGATATATGGAATCTCAGAAAAACACGCGCAATAATATTTTGCTTGTCCTGTTGAAACCGTTTTCCGCTAAATCTTTCTTTTTCCTTTTTCTTGGGCTTGCATTTATTTCAGTACTCATATTTACGGAATGGCCCTTAATTACTGTTAATGATGCCCCGCATCAAAGGATACTAACAATGAAATGGCTACTGATCCCGCATATTGTATTCGGATTGGTGGCATTTGTAACAGGGCCATTCCAGTTTTCATCCCGCCTGCGGAAAAAGAATATCGCACTGCATCGTAGACTGGGCAAAATATATGTAGCGGCTGTTTTGCCTGGCGCCATCTTTGCGGTTTTAGTCAATCTCAATTTCCCGTTTGTCGGTGGCACGTTCAGGTCAACATTTGCTATTGTAATGCAATCCACTTTATGGTTTGTTACCACTTTCCTTGCTTATCTGGCAGCAAGGAACAAACAGATACCCCTGCATAAAATATGGATGGCCCGGAGTTATGGAGTTACTTTTATTTTTGTTACTGCACGTGTATTAAATCCAGTACCTGCTTACTTTAACCTGGATGCCGACACAGCTTCTCTTTTCTTGTGGTTCCTGATGATACTTGCGCTCACTGTTCCCGAAATATTACTGAACTGGAAGGAATTTTTTACCAGCAAAAAAAAGGTTGCCGAAAAATAATTTGTTGTTTTATCCCGATCATCAGGCATTATTTATACGATATTCTATACAACCCAGCCCCATGACTGTTGATCATTGCAGAGAAACTGTTATTAAACTTTCCCTGATCCTTTTTGCTCCAAAGATCACGTACCACAACAGTTTTCGTTAATCCAATATCTTTCAATTGCACGGTTATTTGTAAAGGATCGGTTTTATCTGATGTATTAAACAGTGCTACAAATTTGTTTCCCGCCCCTGGTGCATCAGCTATCCAGCATGGGATGAAGACCCGGCTATACTAAACCCAATACATTTTAATGCAGAACAAATTGTATCAGCCGCAAAGGCTGGTGGGTTTAAAGGCGTGATCGTAGTTGCAAAGCACCATGATGGGCTTTGTCTTTGGCCAACAAAAACAACAGAACATAATATTACCAAAAGCCCCTGGAAAAACGGCATGGGTGATATTCTAAAAGAATATCGTGCCGCCTGCGATAAAACAGGAATGTTATTAGGTGTTTATTGTTCTCCCTGGGATAGGAATAATGCCGCTTACGGAACAAATAAATATGTTGCTTTATACCGGCAGCAATTGAAAGAGCTATATAGCAATT
This sequence comes from uncultured Chitinophagaceae bacterium, assembly GCA_903884185.1. GTDB lineage: Bacteria > Bacteroidota > Bacteroidia > Chitinophagales > Chitinophagaceae > CAISDV01. The sequence goes on from CAISDV010000040.1 coordinate 1,940, forward strand.
ATGGCAATCTTTTTATTTCGTGGCATGATGGCGCAAATGGTGGTGATGGATATTATGGGGGCACCAATGAAAAAAGATTGATCGATAAAGAAACCTACTATGGATGGGATACCACTTTTACAATGATACGAAAGATGCAACCAGGTGCAGTTGTTTTTGGAGATACAGGCCCCGACGTTCGCTGGGTGGGTAATGAAGATGGATATGCAGGAGAAACAAGCTGGGCAACTTATACGCCCAAAGCTCCTGATGAAAACAAAAAGCCTTCGAATGGTTACGTTAAATACTGGTTAGCAACAGAAGGGACCAAAAACGGCGAATACTGGATGCCTGCTGAATGTGATGTGCCTTTAAGGCCGGGGTGGTTTTATCATGCTTCGCAGGATCAACAGGTGAAATCACCATACACTTTATTGGACCTGTATTATAAAAGCGTAGGGCGGGGCGCTGATCTTGATTTGGGCATTGCTCCAAACAGGGAAGGTTTATTGCATCCAAACGATGTTCAGGCGCTAAAAGAATTTGGGGATCTTTTGAAAAAGATATTTAGCGCAAATCTTGCAAAAAATGCTGTTTTCACTGCAAGCAATGTTCGCGGTAATAATTCAAAAAAATTTGGCACTTCTTTTTTAATAGACAATGACCGTTATAGTTATTGGGCTACAGATGATAATATTCTAACCCCATCGTTAACCATAAACCTTGCCAGCCAGGAAACATTGAATGTTATCAGGTTGAGGGAAAATATTAAACTCGGCCAACGCATTACTTCATTTGCCATTGACGCATTTGTTAATGCTGAATGGAAAGAAATTGCAAGCGGTACAAGCATAGGTGCCAACCGCTTAATAAGGCTGCCACAAAACGTTACCACCAATAAAGTTCGCCTGCGTATTGAAAGTGCTAATGCCTGTATTGCATTAAGTGATTTTGGCTTGTTCAAAGAACCCGCTCATTTAACAGCGCCACTTATTCAAAGAGATAAGAGCGGGTCTGTTAAAATAACAACCGACGCTCCGGTTGCGGGTATTCATTATACCATTGATGGCAGTGAGCCTGCATTGAAATCCCCTGCATATAAAAATTCATTTTTACTTCAGTCGGGAATAGTAAAAGCAAGAAGTTTTGAAATGAATGGCGAAGCCAGTGAAACTTCAACAAGAATATTCGGGTTGATAAAAACGGCATGGAAGGTTGAAACAACTGCACCCATAGCAAAGGATAATAAGAAAGAAAACGCAATTGATGAGAATGGGGGCACATTTTTGAGCACCATATCGGGATCAGCTTCCGGCTCATTCCCACAAGATGTAATTGTTGATATGGGTAATACTTACCCCGTAAAAAACTTTACTTATTTACCCAGGCAGGATAAAAAGACAGAAGGGATTGCTGATAAATACATTTACTATCTAAGTGCTGATGGAGTTAATTGGAAAGAGGTAGCAACAGGGGAATTTTCAAATATAAAAGCAAACCCTGTTGAACAGGTGATCCAGTTAAATCAACCCATTGAAGCAAGGTATTTTAAATTTTCAGTAGTACACGTGATTAGTGGCAATGGAATAACGATAGCAGAATTAGGTGTTCAACTGAAAATGCCATGAAAATTGGCACAGAGGGTGGTTGTAAAGTGCTAATAAAGAGTGACTTATGTAAGTAGCCGAAGTGGTCGTAAAATTTAGCACTACCCATGAATCACGCTTGCAACTATAGTAAAAAGTGGGGTAAATACGGGTAAGGCTAAAAAGCAAAAAGCCCGCAAACACGATTTTGCGGGCTTTCTTATTCCGGCGGAGAGAGAGATTACCTACGGTGATCCTTGAGAGGGGGAGCCAAGACCCTTAAATGCCATTCACTTCGTTCACTATCATTTTCGTTTTTCCGCTTTTGCTCAGGCGAGCCTGGCAATGCTCCAAAACAAAAATGCCCCGCCGTTGGCGTGGGCATTTAAGGGTCTTGCGGAGAGAGAGGGATTCGAACCCCCGGAGGCTTACACCTCAACGGTTTTCAAGACCGCCGCATTCGACCGCTCTGCCATCTCTCCGCGGCAAAAGTAAGCTCTCAGGCAAACCAACCCAAAAAATAACTGTGTTCCATTAACTTCGATGAAATTTCTGTCTTGAAACACCTTCGATCGGTTCACAAATATTTCTGGAAATACCGCGTACGCCTGCTTTTGGGAATATTGTTCATCATTCTCTCCAATTACTTCCGCATCCTCACCCCCCAGGTCTCAGGTTATGTAGTTGATAAAGTGGAACAGGCCATCAAGACCAAAACAAATACCAGCATTGCCCAGGAGCAAAAACGGGAATCGAACTATGACCTCCTGGTACAAAAATTTATAAATACAATTGAATCGGGCACAAACAGCTTTGGCAAGAATGTGATCCTTTGTGCTATTACATTACTTGTTCTTGCGCTATTAGGCGGATTTTTTATGTTCCTCATGCGGCAAACGATCATCGTCATGAGCCGGCATATTGAATACGACCAGAAAAATGAGATATTCAATCATTACCAGGAACTGGATACACATTTCTACCGCGTTCACAGCACGGGAGACCTGATGAACCGTATTTCGGAAGATGTCAGTCGCGTGCGCATGTACACAGGCCCTGCCATCATGTACCTGATCAACCTTGCGGCAACGATTGGATTCAGCTTGTTCTTCATGATCAAAGAAAACTGGAGGCTTACTGCTTTTGTTTTATCACCACTTCCTATTCTTGCCATCACCATCTATTATGTAAATACCATCATCAATAAAAAAAGTGAAAGGATACAGGCACTCTTATCAGACCTTACCACTACTGCACAGGAATCTTATTCGGGTATCCGCGTAATAAAATCTTTTGTTCAGGAAAAAGCAATGCTGGGATTCTTTACAAAGAACAGTAACGAGTATAAAAAGAATGCAGTTGGGTTGGCAAAAGTGGAAGCCATTTATTTTCCATCGATGGCATTGTTGATTGGATTGAGTACTTTATTAACGATCGCTATCGGCGGCTGGTACCTCATCCATCATCAATACAATGTAAGCCCTGGAACCATTACAGAGTTTGTGATCTATGTAAATATGCTCACTTTCCCGGTAAGCGCTATCGGTTGGACGGCCAGTATGATACAGCGCGCTGCAGCCTCTCAGAAAAGATTAAATGAATTTTTGCAGACAGAACCAGGGATCAAAAGCAACCCATCAGCCAAAGACCAAAAGATCAGCGGTGATATCATTTTTGACAATATCACTTTCACTTACCCACATACCGGGATCACTGCACTAAAACATTTTAACCTCACCATTCACGAAGGAGAAAAAATATTATTGTTGGGAAGAACGGGTAGCGGCAAATCAACCATTGCACAACTTCTGCTTCGTTTTTATGATCCTACAGAAGGAAAGATATTGATCGGTGAAAATGACACGAAGCAAATGCCTTTGAAAAATTTGAGAGAGCAGGTGAGTTATGTGCCGCAGGATATTTTCCTTTTCAGCGACAGCGTTGCCGACAATATCAGTTTTAGTATGCCAGTGACTCCCTCACATGAAAAAATAAAACAGGCAGCTTCTTTTGCCAGCGTAGATAAAGAGATCATGGGATTTGATAAGCAATATGATACTATGATAGGGGAGCGGGGTGTAACATTGAGCGGTGGGCAGAAACAACGCATTTCCATTGCCAGGGCATTGATCAAAGACCCCGAGATCGTAGTATTTGATGATTGCCTGAGCGCCGTGGATGCCAAAACAGAAAATGAGATAGTTACCAACCTCTATAAATTTTTGAATGATAAAACGGCGATCATCATTACCCACCGCATATTTTCTTCCTTCCGTTTCAACAGGATCGTGGTGCTGGAGGATGGAATGATCACCGAAAATGGCACACACGAGGAATTACTGGAAAGAAACGGTTACTATGCAGAATTATACCGACTGCAACTGACTGAAAGGCCGTCCTGACAGGCCTGATACAAAATTTTGGCAATTCCCAAACAATCATATATTTGCTTTGCTTATATTTAAAAAAATATTCGTTAACCAAAATCAACTAAAGTGCCGTACGAGAACAACGAAAAGAAAATGGAGAGTGTTTACAGCAAACGCATCAGGGCCGGAAAAAGAAGGACCTATTTTTTTGATGTGAGGGCAACGCGTGGTAATGACTATTACCTGACCATCACAGAAAGCAGGAAACGCTTTGACAATGATGGGTACGACAGGCATAAAATATTCCTGTATAAAGAAGATTTCAATAAGTTCATCAAAGCGTTGGGCGAAACGATTGATTATGTAAAAACAGACCTGATGCCTGATTTTGACTTCGATGCTTTTAACCATGAATACAATGAGAATGAAGGCGGTGAACCGGTAGAAGGTTCAACAGAAACTGCAGCAGTTGCTTCAGCCCCTGTTGCTGCACCTGCACCCGTTCTGGAAGTAGAAGAAGTGGCAACTCCCGCTCCTGCACCTGTAGCCGGCGACAATGGCGCACATGAAGAAGTAGACAAATGGTGATCATCAACCCCTGTAAATAATTAAAAGCCGCTCCCATTGGAACGGCTTTTTTAGTACACCCTGTCTGTGCGTATAACCAATCTTTATTTTCTGCCCAGCATATAAAATAGCCCAGCCTCTAATACGTTGATATGGTTTACTGTGGAATTATCTTTATTTACATTGCTTAACCCCAAATTATAACGAACGTTGAATCCAACATTAGATCCAGGCATGGTATAACCTGCACCAAATACCCAGGAAAGATTGGTAGATTTTAACTGGTCTTTTACGTCAGTTGTTCCGGCCTTGTCTGCCTTCTTGCTGGCGCTCATCAATAGCCCCATCTGCGGACCACTCTGAATGATAAAACCATTGCTGTTGAAATGAACGAGCAAAGGAACGTTCACGTAAGCGGTACTGATAGAGCCACCGAGTACCTCGCCACCTCCATACTTAACTCCACCCATCGAATACACTGCTTCGGCTTGCAGTGAAAACTTGTTTTTTACAGGAATATTGACCAGTGCGCCTACATACCCGTTAATGGTAGATGAAAGGCTGCCTGCGTCACTGCCGGTAACAGATGAAAGGTTAGCGCCTCCTTTGAAGCCGAACTGAACCTGTGCCTGTGAAGTAAGGCTGATACAAAAAATGCTTGCGATGATGATTGTTACTTTTTTCATGATTGATAATTTTTGATTGATTATTTAATACTGCAAACCTAATTGCCGCAAAAGGGCTGTGAAATAGTCAATTTGTACTAGGGGGGATGGGCGATGCGGGATATGAGATACGGGATAGGGACCCGAGATGCGGCATGTGAGATGGGGATAACGAGTATGAGATAAGGGATACGAGATTAGATGAACTGACTTTGTGGGAACGTAATCGTGTCCATCCTGTAATCCCGTAATCGTGTTCAAAACTGGGGGGATAAAAAAAGCCGCCCCAATCCGGAACGGCTTTTATTTACCCTATAGAACCCACGCTTATTTTTTGCTGAACATATAGAATACCCCAACCTGCCAGTTACTCGTATGACTTGTAATAGCAGTATTTGCATTCATATTACTAAAGCCCAGGTTATAACGAAGTGAGAAGCCCATTCCTGAATTAGGAAGCTGGTAGCCTGTGCCAAATACCCATGAAAAATTGAGGGATTTCAACTGGTCCTTTACATTGGTAGAACCAACCTTGTCGTACTTTTGTTGTGCGCCCAGCAAAAGCCCGAACTGTGGCCCGCTCTGGATTATAAACCCGCTTCCTGCATTCATATGGCCCAGTACAGGCAGGTTCAGGTAAGTAGTATTAAAACTACCTCCGTTGAATTTAGTACCCTCGAAAGAGATCATTACTTCCGGTTGCAGGGCAAATTTTTTGTCGAAGGCAATGTTGGCTAATCCGCCGGCATAGGCGCTAATAGCCGAAGAAAAATTACTGGAATTGTCGCCGGTAACAGTAGAAAGGTTAATGCCCCCTTTGATACCGAACTGTGTTTGAGCTTGTGTAAAGCTTACAAATAAAATGCTTGCGATGATGATAGTTACTTTTTTCATGATTGATAATTTTTTGATTGGTTATTTAATACTGCAAACATAATTTCAGTGTGAGGGGTGTGAAATAGTCAATTTGTACTAGTGGATGGGAGATACGGGATATGGGATGCGAGATGGGAGATACGTGATGTGAGATGCGGGATACGAGATTAGATGAACTGACTTTGAGGGAACGTAATCGTGTCCATCCTGTAATCCCATAATCCTGTTCAAGACAAAGGATTTGGAATAAAAAAAGCCGCCCCATACTGGAACGGCTTTGGATATCTCATGTGCTGTAAATTAGTTTTTGAACATAAAGTATGCTCCGATCTGCCAGGTACTGGTATGGCTTGTAACGGTAGTGTTAGCGTTGATATTACTAAAGCCCAGGTTATAACGCAGGTTAAAGCCTAATGGTGAATTAGCCAAACGATAGCCTGTACCAAATGCCCAGGAAAAATTAAGCGATTTCAACTGGTCTTTGATACTGCTGGATCCAACATTATCGATCTTCTGCTGTGCACCCAGGATAATCCCGAATTGCGGGCCACTTTGAATAAAGAACCCACTTCCAAGATTCAGTTGCCCCAGTACAGGCAGATTTACAAAAGTGACACTCATGCTACCCCCATTGAACTTAGTGCCTTCAAAAGAAAGTACTGCTTCTGGCTGGAGGGAAAATTTTTTGTCGAATGGGATGTTAACAAGGCCACCAGCCTACGCACTAATGGCTGAAGAAAAATTACTTGAATTGTCGCCAGTAACAGTAGAAAGATTAAAACCCCCTTTGATACCGAACTGTGTTTGCGCTTCAATAAATCCTCCAAATAAAACACATGCAATGAGAAAAATTAGTTTTTTCATGGCTGAAAAGTTTGTTTGGTTATGAAATAGGTCAAAACACTATCCCAAAATAACGAATAAATAGTGGATTTATTTGATACGAGATGTGGGCGTGTATAACTACCAGGACTAATTCTATTGCCCAGAGTCCCACCGGCTATCCCTGGTGATAATTTTGCATCGCAAAAAAATGATGATAGCGTTTTCAGAACAGGCCAATCTTAGCCGGAGGAGGCTCTGCGGAAACGGTAAAAAGCATAAGCTATTTTAGGACGAGACAGAGGTTTAGGAGAAAGGGCAAATCGTAAATCTTACCTCGTAAATCGTAAATCAAAACCATTTATTCTTATGCGCCATCTGCATGATCTGTGCACGGGATTGCACCTGCAATTTCTGGTAGATATTGGCGATATGGTTGCGAACAGTATTCACACTAATATCCAACGCCGAAGCAATACGCTTGGCATCCCAGCCGGTAACAATGTGTTTTAATATTTCTTCGTGCGCTAAAAATACACACATTTCTTTGTTTGATATAGTATATATTTTATCTTTTGGCAATTCTAGAGGATCTTGAAAAGAATTATTCCATATACAATTTTTATTGTTAAACATAGGAAATGATAAAAGGTATTTTTTTCTATCAACGTTTTTATTGTAATGAACTACGTATATTTTTTCAATTTTAGAACTCATAATTATTATATAAAAAT
>CAISDV010000041.1 GCA_903884185.1 uncultured Chitinophagaceae bacterium
AAAGAAAACAATGTGTTCCCAATGGTACCACAGGGATGCAGTGTTTCAGAAATACGTTTAAGTTAATCATTATTATGAAACAGGAATTTACCATAACCATATACACAGAAAACCAGGTGGGTTTGCTGAACCGTATTGCCACTATCTTCTCAAGGAGAAAGATCAATATTGAAAGCATGAACACTTCTCCTTCCGAGATCGAAGGGATACACCGTTTTACAATAGTGATACATGAAACGGAAGATGTGGTGCGAAAACTTTGCAGGCAGATAGAAAAACAGGTGGAAGTATTAAAAGCCTATTTCAATACCGGCGAAGAGATCGTATGGCAGGAATTGGCTTTATACAAAGTACCTACAGATGCCATCACAGAAAAAGTAAAAGTAGAAAGGTTGCTGCGCGAATTTGGCGCGAGGGTTGTTGCCATCAGAAAAGATTATACTGTTTTTGAAACAACCGGCCATCGCGAAGAAACAGACAAACTTGTTGCAGTGCTGGAGCCCTATGGGTTGATAGAATTTGTTCGCAGTGCAAGGGTAGCTATTATCAAAGACAGCAAAGGCTTTCATGAAAAATTGAAAGAGTTTGAAGAAGTGCAGCCCGGTGAGGAGGTAATTAAAAATGAGTATTTAAATAAACGAGATGCGGTATTCACAATGTAGGATTATGATTAGAGTGATTTAATTGATTGCTATGATTAATACATTATCAAATCATCCTAATCAAACAAATCACAAAAATCATAGTACAGACAACAATCATTCAATCAAATAAATCATATTAATCATTAATCAATCACAAAAATCATAGTACAGACAACAATCATTCAATCAAATAAATCATATTAATCATTAATCAATCATAAAAATCATAGTCCCATGGCAAAGTTAAATTTCGGAGGCGTTCAAGAAAACGTAGTAACCCGCGAAGAGTTCCCCCTTTCAAAGGCACAGGAAGTATTAAAAAATGAAACCGTGGCTGTGATAGGCTATGGCGTGCAGGGCCCGGGCCAGGCATTGAATCAGCGTGATAACGGCATTGACGTGATCGTTGGACAAAGAAAAAATTCAAAGAGCTGGGATAAAGCTGTGAAGGATGGTTTTGTTCCCGGGGAAACATTATTTGATATTGAAGATGCTCTGCAACGTGGCACCATCATTTGTTATTTATTAAGTGATGCTGCACAGATCGCATTATGGCCAACAGTTAAAAAACATTTAACTCCTGGTAAAGCCTTGTATTTTTCTCATGGATTTGGTATCACCTTTAATGAACAGACCGGTATCGTTCCACCAAAAGACGTGGATGTTTTTTTGGTGGCGCCAAAAGGTTCGGGTACTTCCCTTCGCAGGATGTTCCTGCAGGGCCGCGGGCTCAACAGCAGTTACGCCATCTTCCAGGACGCCACAGGAAAAGCATTTGAAAGAGTAGTGGCATTGGGCATTGCGGTGGGAAGTGGTTATTTGTTTGAAACCGACTTCAAGAAAGAAGTATATAGTGATCTGACAGGTGAACGTGGCACATTGATGGGCGCGATCCAGGGGATCTTTGCTGCACAATATGATGTATTGCGTAAGAAAGGCCACTCACCTTCCGAAGCATTTAATGAGACAGTAGAAGAACTCACTCAATCATTAATGCCGCTTGTTGCAGAAAATGGAATGGATTGGATGTATGCCAATTGCTCCACTACCGCACAGCGCGGCGCATTGGATTGGTGGAAAAAATTCAGGGATGCAACAAAACCTGTTTTCGAAGAATTATATGAAAGTGTTGCTGCTGGTAAAGAATCACAAAGGTCTATCGACAGTAATAGCAAAGCAGATTATCGTGAAAAACTGGAAGAAGAACTGAAAGAGCTCCGCGAGAGTGAACTCTGGCAGTCCGGCAAAACAGTAAGAAGCCTTCGTCCTGAGAATCAACTTGGCGCAAAAGAAAAAACTGCATCGGGACTGGCAAAAGCAACTAATTAAAGCACATGTCAAAGTTAGTCACACATATAGATACACCAATTGCTGCCAACAGCACTGAACTGGATTTTGCATCGGCAGCAAAGCGATTGAAAAAAGTAGTGATCAAAACACCGCTTCAATTCAATCATAACTTGTCACGCAAATACCAGTGTAATGTTTACCTGAAACGCGAAGACCTGCAGGTAGTACGTTCCTACAAGTTGCGTGGCGCTTATAATATGATGAGTAGTTTGCCTGAAGAGCAGTTACAAAGGGGCGTTGTATGCGCCAGTGCGGGCAATCATGCACAGGGCTTTGCCTATAGTTGCAAGAAGCTTGGCGCAAAAGGTGTAGTGTTCATGCCCATTATCACTCCCAAACAAAAAGTAAACCAGACAAAAATGTTTGGTGGCGATAATATTGAAGTGCGTTTGACTGGTGACACATTCGATGATTGTTATATTGAAGCGAAGGAATTCACAGCGAAAAACAATATGGTTTTAATTCCCCCATTTGATGATCCGAAGATCATTGAAGGACAAGGAACTGTTGCGGTAGAAATATTGGAAGAATTATCCAATATCGATTATCTCTTTGTTCCAATAGGTGGCGGTGGTTTATGCGCAGGTACAGGTTCTTATTTTAAAACATTTTCACCCAATACGAAGATCATTGGGCTGGAACCGGAAGGTGCACCTTCCCTGCACGCGGCTTTGCAGGCAGGCCATCCCGTTACTTTAGACAGTATTGACCGTTTTATTGACGGTGCTTCTGTAAAACGTACAGGCGACCTCACTTTCAGGATATGCAAAGAAGTGTTGGATGATCTTTACCTGGTACCCGAAGGAAAAGTTTGTTCTACCATTTTAAAATTGTACAACGAAGATGCCATCATTGCAGAGCCTGCAGGCGCTTTATCTATTGCATCTCTTGATCATTATGCCGAAGAAATAAAAGGCAAGACCATTGTATGTATCGTGAGTGGTGGCAACAATGATATCGACAGGATGCCTGAGATTAAAGAAAGGTCATTACAATATGAAGGCCTGAAACATTATTTCCTGATAAAGTTTGCACAGAGGCCCGGGGCTCTAAAGAAATTTGTGAATGATGTTTTGGGGCCGAATGATGATATCACCCGTTTTGAATACATGCAGAAGACCAACAAAGAAACAGCGCCAGCCTTGGTTGGCATTGAATTGGTCAACCGTTGCGATTACGACACACTGATCGGCAGGCTTCACTCTTATCATATTGACTATTCAGAAATAAATAAAAATGATGACCTGTTTGGCTATCTGATCTGAGAAAAGGATAAGATATCAACAGCCTCTTTTTAAAATGGGTTTTCTTGAATATATTTGAAAGAACGATTGCTTGCCAATTTAAGTTACAGTACAATTAACTGAAAAATGGCGAGTACAGGTTTATATCATCCCTCCTTTGAACACGATGCCTGTGGTATCGGGTTTGTTGCGCATATTAAAGGCAGCAAATCGCACCAGGTTATTTCTGATGCCCTCACCATTCTGGAAAATATGGAACATCGCGGCGCATGCGGCTGCGAAAACAATACCGGTGATGGCGCCGGCATCATGATACAATCACCACATGAATTTTTCTTTGATGAATGTGTGAGACTGGGTGTACATCTCCCCTCTTTTGGCAAATATGGTGTGGGTGTTTTATTTTTTCCAAAAGATATCCGGCTGAAAGAAGAATGCAGGGATATTTTCAACCGGTCTGCAGAAAAACTCGGGCTTGAAATACTTGCCTACCGCAAAGTGCCTGTAAATGCAGATAATATCGGTCCTACAGCATTGTCTGTTGAACCTGAAATAGAGCAGGTGTTTGTTACCTGCCCTGATCATATTTCTTCTCCCGAAGATTTCGAAAGAAAATTATTTGTCCTTCGCAATTATGCGAGTCATACCATTCACAACACTGTCAAAAAAGATGCGATAGGTTTTTATATCGCTTCTCTTTCTTATAAAACTGTTGTGTATAAAGGGCAATTGACCAGCCTTCAGTTAAGAAATTATTTTCCAGACCTGTCTAATAAAAGATTAGTAAGCGCTTTTGGATTGATCCATTCGCGTTTTGCTACCAATACTTTCCCTTCCTGGAAACTCGCTCAGCCGTTCCGTTATATCGCACACAACGGCGAGATCAATACTTTGCAGGGGAATCTCAACTGGCTCAAGACAAGTGAAAAAGGATTTGTCTCTCCGTATTTCAGCAAGGAAGAAATGGATATGCTGCTTCCTGTTATCACTGAAGGACAATCTGATTCTGCCTGTTTGGATAATATGATTGAACTGCTCACCCTTTGTGGCCGCTCTCTCCCGCATGTAATGATGATGCTGATACCAGAAGCCTGGGATGGGAATGAACAGATGGACCCGGTGAAGAAAGCATTCTATGAATTTCATTCAGCTTTCATGGAACCATGGGATGGGCCCGCTTCCATTTCATTTACCGATGGAAAAATTATCGGAGCAACCCTTGACAGAAATGGACTCCGTCCTTCCCGCTATTGCATCACCACAGACGACCGCGTGATCATGGCATCTGAAACAGGCGTATTGCCGATCGACCCAAAACTGGTAAAAGAAAAAGGAAGATTGCAACCCGGAAAAATGTTTGTGGTGGATATGGAACTGGGTAAGATCATTAGCGATGATGATCTCAAAAATGATATCTGCTCACAAAAACCTTATGCAGAGTGGCTCAATAAATATAAAATTCGTTTGGAAGAATTACCTGAGCCAAGAGTGATGTTCACACATTTGGAGCACGACCAGGTATTCAAATACCAGAAAGTTTTTGGATATACTACAGAGGACCTTGAGAATATTATTGCACCAATGGCATTAGACGGAAAAGAACCATTGGGTTCGATGGGAACTGATACACCATTGGCTGTCTTGAGTGAACAGCCGCAGCATTTAAGCAGTTACTTCAAACAATTGTTTGCACAAGTAACCAACCCGCCAATCGATCCTATCCGCGAAAAATTGGTGATGAGCCTCGCTACATTCGCGGGAAACAATGGTAACCTGTTGACAGAAGATCCATTATCGTGTCATAGTGTAGCGCTCAAACATCCCGTCCTCAATAATCATGAATTAGAAAAGATCAGGAGTATTGATACCGGCATCTTTCAGGCAAAAACATTACAAACTTATTTCAGGGCTGATGGAAAACCCGGCTCTTTGCAAAAAGGCCTCGACAGGTTATGCCGTTATGCAACCGATGCAGTGGAAGATGGGTTTGAAGTATTGATATTAACAGACAGGGCCATCGACAGTGACCATGCACCTATTCCTTCTCTACTGGCAACCGCTGCCGTGCATCATCATCTCATAAGAAAAGGTTATCGCGGACAAGTGGGCATCATTATAGAAGCCGGCGATGTTTGGGAAGTACATCATTTTGCATGTTTGATCGGGTTTGGTGCAACTGCTATCAATCCTTATCTCGCGTTGTCATCTATCCGCGATATGAGCCTCACAGGTAGTTTGCAGGGTGATCATGATCCTGATCATCTCAAGAAAAATTATGTCAAAGCAATATGCGAAGGCTTGTTAAAGGTCTTCTCAAAAATGGGTATCTCTACTTTGCAATCATACCAGGGTGCGCAAATTTTTGAGATCGTTGGATTGAATACACAGGTAGTAGATAAATATTTTACAGGTGCTATTTCCAGGATCGAAGGCATGGGACTGGATGAAATTGCAAAAGAAGTCTTGGCAAAACATTTCTTCGCTTTCAGCAAAAAAGAAATTCCTGTACAAAGGCTTCCTGTTGGGGGCGTGTACCAATGGAAAAGAAAAGGTGAGTTTCATTTATTCAATCCGCAAACCATTCACCTGCTGCAACATTCAACGCGGATGAATGATTATCCTGTTTTCAAAAAATATTCAAAGCTGGTAAATGATCAAAGTGAAAAAGCATGTACACTCAGAAGCTTGCTGCAGTTCAAACGCGACAGGCCGGCTATTTCCATTGATGAAGTAGAACCCGCAGAAAACATTTACAAACGTTTCGCCACAGGCGCCATGAGTTTTGGTTCCATCTCTCATGAAGCGCATAGCACATTGGCCATTGCGATGAATCGTCTCGGTGGTAAAAGCAATACAGGTGAAGGTGGAGAAGATGAGCTGAGATATGAGAAAGCAGCTAATGGAGACAATATGCGCAGTGCCATCAAACAAGTAGCTTCTGCAAGATCAAGTATCTTTTTTTTGATTTATGTCTATCGTTTATTATTATAGTTCTAATAGTCGTAAAATCATTCTTTACTTTGAGTTTATTAATTAACTCCTCGTACACATACTTATGCCCATCTTCACTTAATGAAAATATGTTTTCCATTTTTGAATCAATATCCAATTCAATTCTATTTTTCTGAGTTAATATTTGCAGGGCAGAATCAATATACTTTGTTTTAACCGAACCCTTGTCAAATAATTTAATAAGCTTTGCTATTTCAGCCTTACCTATTGGCTGAAAAATAGCAATCAAGTATAAAATATACCTAGACAAGTTAAAAATA
>CAISDV010000042.1 GCA_903884185.1 uncultured Chitinophagaceae bacterium
AAGCTAGTTCCCTAGGTGATAAATCACTGTATTCTAAAGCAAGTTCCACTACTAGGTTTTTTTCACCTTCAGGGATGGTATTCCACTGCCTACGATTACTGGGTGGCTTTGGTTCTAGTCCCACCATTCCTTTGTCTAAATAAGCCTTATACCATTTGTAAAAAGTACTTTTAGCAATACCTAGCCTTAGTAATGTTTGATGAACGCCTAGCTCCGAACCCTCCACTAGTTTAATTACTTCCTGCTTTTCCTGTGCTGTTAGCTTCATATACTTAGCATACTTTTCATTTAAGCCAGCCTGTCGATACTTTTTTTTAGTATGTTATTTTCAAGCAATAAATCAGCAACAAGTTCCTTAAGCTCCTTATTTTTATTTCGTAGTTCAGCTACTTCATCACTTGTAGCTTCTCTTGTTGTATCGCCAGATAGTCGCTTTTTACCCGCTTCCATAAACTCTTTATTCCATTTATAAAAAGTGGCTTGAGATATACCATGTTTGCGGCAAAGCTCTGCTATGGAGTATTCCCCTCGCTGGGCTTCCATTACGATTACTAACTTTTGTTCTGAGGAAAAGAGTCTCCTTGTCTTACGACGGATCTCTTTAATGAAGTTCTCTGTAGATTGTTTTGGCTTCTGTTCCATGTCATTTTTGGTTTAATGATTAATGATGGAAACACTCTACTAATTTAGACTATATTTTGTCCACTTTATGCTGACGATTTACACAAACTCTCTAATAGTAATGGCAAACTGGGTATTAAATTGGACAGGGCTTCGGCGCTTGAATGAGGAAAATATTCAAAATTTGGAAAGTGTCCCCGGTATCTATAGATTGTCATATAAAGCTCAGGACACAAATGTTTATGTTTTTTTTGTAGGAAAATGTGAAAACATAAAAGAGCAATTATCTCGACATCTTTCTTCAGAAATCGAAAAAAATGTTTGTATTAAAAATTATATACAAACTTGCGAATGCTATTTTCGATTCGCACAAGTAAGCGATGAAGACGTTAGAAGCGCCGGACAAAAACAATTATATAAGCACTATCAGCCGAGTTGCAATGAAATAGCACCAGAAGGGGATGATAATATTACTATAAATGTAACTTAATGACTCTCGTTGTAGGTATAATTGCAAAAAATGGAATTGTAATTGCAGCCGATAGTAGAATGTCAGCTCAAATTACAAGTAATGATACTGTTCAAAAAATATTTAAGTTGAACAATCATAATGCTGTGGGTATGTCGGGAGATGGAACCTTAGGCATTCATTTTTTAGAAGTAATTTCCGGGGGATTAGTATATGATGATGGTATAGTTGATTTAGTTGAGCAGATTCGAGGATTAGGCAAAGAAAAATTCGAGGAATATTTTTCGCACCAACAGCCGAAAGACAGGCCAGCTCTTACATTTCTAATTGCAGGGTATACTAAAAGTGGGGAGCCGAGAATTTATCAACTTAGCAGTAATGATAATTTTGTTCCGAGGCCGTCTTCCACGGGCTTTAATTGTATAGGAGTTCCATATTTTGCTGATTATTTATTAAATAGATTTTATCAGAGCGAAATAAGCATGCAGCAGGCGCAAGTCTTAGCTGCTTTTTGTATTAAAGAAACAGAATCTCAATCTCATGGAGTCGGTGGCGAAATAAAAATCGCTTCTTTTTCGGAAACAAATATTTATACAGAATTGCCGGCTATTACTGTATCTAAAATAAAAGACCAGTGTAGCAGCTTTCATATTCTTAATAGAAATAAATTCTATCCAGAAGATATTTCTGAAGACGATACTCCATCTACGGATGCCATTAAAGGGCCAGTAGTTTAAATATCTAAATTATTGTGCAAGTGCTGCTGTATAAAGCTCCACAGCACAAGTGTGCGACGCAACAGCCGCCCCCATGAAATACCCCCGGCGCTCCCCATAAAACCCTCAATCCTACAATCATTTAATCCAACAAATCCTAGTCCCCCTTACCTTTGCCGCCCAATGAAGTACCAGAAAGAAATAGAGCGGAGAAAGACCTTTGCCATTATATCGCATCCCGATGCGGGTAAGACCACCCTCACAGAGAAACTGCTGTTATTTGGCGGCGCCATACAAACCGCCGGCGCAGTTAAAAGCAACAAGATCAAGAAACACGCTACCAGCGATTTTATGGAGATAGAACGCCAGCGCGGTATCTCCGTGGCTACCTCGGTAATGACCTTTGAGTATAAAGACATGCTCATTAACCTGCTGGATACCCCTGGCCATAAAGACTTTGCAGAAGATACTTACCGTACGCTGACGGCGGTGGACAGCGTAATACTCGTGATCGACAGCGTGAACGGGGTGGAAGCACAGACCCGCAGGTTAATGGAAGTATGCCGTATGCGTGATACCCCCGTGATCGTATTCATTAATAAAATGGACCGCGATGGAAAGAACCGGTTCGACCTGCTGGAAGAAATTGAAAAAGAACTGAAACTCTCGCTTCACCCTATGACCTGGCCTATTAACAGCGGTAAAGATTTTAAAGGCGTGTACGACCTGCACGAAAAAAGCCTGCGGCTGTTTGCTGCAAGTACAAAAGCAGAGGAAGAAGATACCATCGCGATCAATGACCTCAGCGATCCGTTACTGGACGCAAAACTGGGTGAACGTGATGCTGCACAACTGCGCGAAGATGTGGAACTGGTAGAAGGCGTTCATGGCGAACTAAGCAATGATGATTACCTGGCGGGAAAAGTGGCGCCGGTATTCTTTGGCAGCGCAGTAAATAATTTTGGCGTGAAAGAAATGCTGGATACATTCATTCGTATTGCACCGATCCCAAGAAGCCGGGAAACATCGGTTCGTTTACTGGATGTGGAAGAAGATGCTTTCAGCGGATTTATTTTTAAGATACATGCGAACCTTGATCCAAAGCACCGCGACAGGATAGCATTCATGCGCGTATGCAGCGGAAGGTTTGAACGGAATAAATATTATCACCACGTGCGGTTGGATAAAGATGTTCGTTTCAGTAACCCGTATTCATTTCTTGCACGCAGCAAAGATGTGATCGAAGATGCTTATGCAGGTGATGTGGTGGGATTGTTTGATACGGGTAATTTCAAGATCGGCGATACACTGACGGAAGGAGAGAACTTTTATTTTGTTGGGATACCTACTTTCTCACCGGAAATATTCAAAGAACTGGTGAACAAAGACCCGATGAAGACAAAGCAATTGGAGAAAGGCATCAGTCAGCTCACAGATGAAGGCGTAGCACAATTGTTCACTCAGTTTGGTGGTAATAAAAAGATCATTGGCTGCGTAGGTGAACTGCAGTTTGAAGTGATACAATACCGTTTATTGCATGAATATGGCGCGGCGGCTGAGTTTCGTACGCTTCCTTATTATAAGGCCTGCTGGCTCACGAGCAAGGATGAAAAGAAGCTGGCAGATTTTCTGCGGTTTAAACAGCAGAACTCTGCTGAAGATAAAGATGGGCACCCGGTGTACCTGGCGCAGAGTGAGTGGTTTTTGAATACGGAGATCAGTAATAACCCGGAGATAGAGTTTCATTTTTCAAGTGAAGTTCATAAATAAGATGTTTTAGCCACAGAGGCACAGAAACACAGAGTTAATTTCAAAATCTCCTTCTTCTTCTGTGTTTCTGTGTCTCTGTGGCAATTTTTTTCAAGCTATCCTTTGCGTCTTATTTAACTTTGTCCCGCAATATGCGGGATGAAACTCTTGTTATTATGTACGATCTCATCATCATCGGCGGCGGCCCCATCGGCCTTGCCTGTGCACTGGAAGCAAAAGCAAAGGGATTGCAATATGTGATCCTGGAGAAAGGTTGTTTGGTTAACTCACTCTATAACTACCCCGCCAACATGACCTTCTTCTCCACTTCAGAAAGACTGGAGATAGGCGGTATTCCATTCGTAAGCAATAATGCCAAGCCTACGCGCAATGAAGCGCTGGAATATTACCGCAGGGTAGCAGTATCAGCCCAACTGAATATTCATTTGTTTGAAGAAGTGACCGAAGCAAAAAAAGAAAAAGATCTGTTTAACGTTATTACTCCCAAACAAACATATCAGTCGCGCAATATTATTATCACCACCGGTTTTTATGATATTCCTTATCTCTTAAATGTAAAAGGAGAGGAACTTCCCAAAGTAAAACACTATTATAAAGACCCGCATTTTTATGCTTTTCAAAAAGTATTGGTCGTAGGTGCAAATAATTCCGCCGTAGATGCTGCACTCGAAACATGGCGTAAGGGTGCCACGGTTTCAATGGTGATAAGAAATGCAGAAATAGGCAAGCGCGTGAAATACTGGGTGCGACCGGACATTGTGAACAGGATAGAAGAAGGTTCTATCAAAGCATATTATAATTCCACCATTGCAGAGATACGCGAACATGAAGTGGATATTAAAACTCCATCAGGCATTGTCACTATTGAAAATGATTGGGTAATTGCAATGACGGGTTACCAACCCAATCTTGCATTTTTAGAAAAGATGGGAATTGAATTATCAAATGATGAAGTACGCAAACCTTTCTATAACCCGGATACACATGAAACGAATGTGCCGGGTATTTACCTGGCGGGTGTTATCTGCGGTGGAATGAATACGCATAGTTTGTTTATTGAGAATTCACGCGAGCATGCGAAGAAGATTGTCCTCACCCTCAGTCCCTGTCCGAATGGCTTAGCCGGGCTTCCCTCTCCACACGGTGGAGAGGGAAGCCTTACTGGAGCGTAAAGCTTAAATTATGAGGGCAGTTAAAAGTCTGATATTGCAGGAATGTTCTCTTTGGCACTATCCACTAAATAGGTGGTAAAATCAATAATAAACCGCTTTACTGCCACTGCAATACAATGAATTAATGAGTAGTGAGGCTTCCCTCTCCTGGCAAGGAGAGGGATTGAGGGTGAGGCCGTATCTTCGCGCTTTATGAAATCCCGTACTCTCAAGAAAGACAAAGTCAATATCATCACCCTCGGATGCAGTAAGAACGTCGTGGACAGCGAAGTATTAAGCGGCCAGCTGATGGCTAATGATATAGACGTGGTACACGAGAACAAAAAGCCCGATCACAATATCGTAGTCGTGAATACCTGCGGCTTTATCGACAAGGCGAAAGAAGAAAGCATCAATACCATTTTAGACCAGTTAGAACTGAAACGCCGGGGTGAACTGGATAAAGTGTATGTGACAGGTTGTTTAAGTGAACGCTACCGCAGCGACCTTGCGCTTGAAATGCCGGATGTAGATGCCTGGTTTGGTACATTGGAATTGCCTCTTATCCTGAAACAATTTGATGCGGATTATAAGACTGAATTGTTGGGCGAAAGAATGCTGAGCACACCAAAGCATTACGCCTATTTAAAGATCAGTGAAGGTTGTAACCGTACCTGCTCCTTTTGTGCAATTCCATTAATGCGTGGGCAGCATATAAGCAAGCCGATTGAAGAATTGGTGAAGGAAGCAGAAGGGCTTGTTGCGAAAGGTGTGAAAGAAGTAATGCTGATTGCACAAGAACTCACTTATTACGGATTGGATATTTATAAGAAAAGAGAACTCCCCAAATTATTGCATGCATTAGCTGACGTGAAAGGACTGGAATGGATACGCTTGCATTATGCATACCCAAGTAAATTTCCATTAGAGATACTGGATGCAATGCGCGAGCGCGATAATATCTGCAAATACCTGGATATGCCCCTGCAACACGCGAGCAACAATATGCTCAAAGCGATGAAGCGGAATATCACCCGTGAAGAAATGACGGAACTGATACATGCTATACGTGAAAAAGTTCCGGGCATTTGTCTGCGTACAACATTGATAGCCGGTTTCCCCGGTGAAACGGAAGAAGATGTGGAGGAACTGAAAGAATTCTTACTGGAACACCGTTTCGACAGGGTAGGAATATTTTCTTACAGTCATGAAGAGAATACTTCTGCTTATGAACTGGCAGATATTATTCCATCAGAAGAAAAAGAAAGGCGTGCGCAGGAGATCATGGAAGTGCAGCAGGAGATCAGTTATGAAAAGAACCGGGAAAAGATCGGGAAGACATTTAAAGTATTGATAGATAAGAAAGAAGCAGGGCGTTACCTGGGCAGAACCGAATTTGATAGTGTGGAAGTGGATAATGAAGTGGTGATACATTCTTCGAAGAAACTGGCCATTGGTGAATTTGTGAATGTGAAGATCACGAAGGCGTATGATTATGATATAGAGGGAGAAGTGGTTTAGATTTTTTCACCGCAGAGCCGCAGAGACGGAGAGACGGAGAGAAAAGGGGAGATAATTATTTAGGCCAATAAAGTTTTCTCTGCGAACCTCCCCGCCTCCCTGTCTCCCCGGTAAAAAATACCTGATTTGATTGTCTTATATTTGCCCAAAATTTAGCGCATGAGTATTGTATGGAAAGGAGTGTTCCCTGCACTCACCACCAAGTTTACGGCAGATGACCAATTAGACCTGCCTTTATTCGAAAAAAACCTTGAAATACAGTTAGAAGCCGGGGTAAAAGGAATTATTCTTGGTGGTTCTCTGGGTGAAGCCAGTGTATTGACCACAGAAGAAAAAGCGACACTGGTAAAATTTGCTGTAGCAAAGATCGCTGGCAGGGTACCCGTTGTTCTTAATATCGCCGAAGGCTCAACAAGAGAAGCATTACAGCAGGCGAAGTATGCAAAGGAATGGGGAGCACAGGGTTTGATGTTGTTACCACCTATGCGTTACAAAGCAGATGAACGTGAGACAGTAGTTTATTTTAAAACCATTGCAGCTTCTACCGATCTGCCCATCATGATCTATAATAACCCGGTTGATTATAAGATCGACGTTACCCTGGATATGTTCGCTGAACTGGTAGAATGTAAAAACATACAGGCAATAAAAGAATCAACACGTGATGTTACAAATGTGACGCGTTTGATCAATCGCTTTGGCGACAGGTTTAAAATACTCTGCGGTGTAGATACATTGGCAGTAGAAGAAATATTGATGGGTGCTGATGGATGGGTGGCCGGATTGGTTTGCGCTTTCCCGCGTGAGACAGTAGCTATTTATAATTTAGCAAGTACAGGAAGAAAGCAAGCGAGAGAAATTTTCCGTTGGTTCCTTCCTTTACTGGAACTGGATATTCATGCTAAACTGGTGCAATATATCAAGCTTGCTGAAACGCAGGCAGGTATTGGGTCAGAACATGTGCGCGCACCACGATTAACATTAGTAGGCGAAGAAAGAGAACGTGTTTTGAAAACGATCAATGATGCCATTGCCTGCAGGCACGAACTTCCCGATTATTTAAACTTACCCGATAACGTATGATAGCATATACAGAAGCAACATTACCCGAAATAGATGCCGTAATGAAACGTTCGGCTGATGCATTTAGGCAATACCAGGAAACATCTGTCGCACAGAAAGCATTGTTCCTTGAGACCATTGCAGCAGAAATAGAAGCATTGGGTGATGCACTCATCAATTCAGCCAATGAAGAAACAAATATTCCTGCCGCAAGGTTATTGGGCGAAAGAATGCGCACCACCAATCAACTGCGGATGTTTGCGCAGATGCTCAAAGAAGGTTCCTGGCTGGAATTGAGTATTGATACAGCCATACCAACACGTACACCTATTCCAAAACCAGATATGAGAAAGATGATGGTTCCTATTGGGCCTATCATTGTATTTGGTGCGAGTAATTTTCCGTTTGCTTATTCCACTGCCGGTGGAGATACAGCGAGTGCATTGGCTGCCGGTTGTTCCGTAGTAGTAAAAGCACATCCTGCACATGCACAAACTTCAGAAATGGTGGCGGGCGCTATTCAGAAAGCCATTGCTCAATGTAATATGCCTGCTGATATATTTCAGCATGTACATGGTAACACACCTGCATCGGGTAAGGCATTGGTACAACACCCAGCTACTGCGGGAGTAGGCTTCACAGGCTCATTAGCGGGTGGCAGAGCTTTATATGATTATGCAGCAGAAAGGGAAACACCCATTCCTATTTTCTCTGAAATGGGATCTGTAAACCCCGTTGTTTTTCTGCCTGATACTTTATCTGTAAACGCAGAGAGCCTGTCAAAATTATACGCCGGCTCTATCACATTAGGCATGGGACAATTTTGTACCAATCCCGGTTTAATGCTTGCGGTAGAAAGTGAGGGCTTGAACAAATTCTTACAGGGATTAGGAGAAGAAATAGAAAAAGTAGTTCCTGCAAAAATGTTGCATACAGGTATTCACGCTTCTTATAATAAAAAGATGAACGAAGCATTGCAGCAGAAAGGAGTGGAGCTTGTAAAACATTCTACGGCAACTGCAGGTGATTTAGAAGCCTGGCCAACTGTTGCAACAGTGAGTGGAAAAACATTCCTATCAAATCCATTGTTACATGAAGAGGTCTTCGGCCCATATTCACTCATGGTGAAATGTACCGACATGAATGAACTGCAGCAGGTATGGAGATCATTGAAAGGGCAATTGAGTACAACACTCATGGGAACGGATAAAGATCTTACTGCGAATAAAGAATTGATAGCAACCGCACAAAATATTGCAGGACGTATTGTCTTTAATGGTGTACCAACAGGAGTGGAGGTTTGTCCGAGTGTGGTGCATGGCGGGCCTTATCCTGCCACTACAGATAATCGTTTTACAGCAGTAGGTATTCACGCAGTGAAGAGATGGGTGCGCCCGGTATGTTACCAGAACTGTCCGGATAGTTTATTGCCTGAAGCCTTGCAGAATGCGAATCCAACAAGTGCGTGGAGGTTGGTGAATAATGAATGGACCAAAGAGGCAATCAAATAATAAAAATGAAATTTAGACATCTTAAATTAGCACTGACAATATTTACTTTTATTGCTAGTTTAGGGTTACTATTTCTTACTACTGTGCTTGGAAGGCTTTACTCTACTGATGAAAACAGGTCTTTTGAAAATTTTCATCGATATGTTTCAATGAGGGATTTCATTTATTATTCAGTTATTGGGTTAGGTTTTTTATTGACTATATGGACTTTTGTAATCTATAAGCGACACAAATACGTTAGCCTTTTTGATATTGTTAGTTCCGTATTTTTTTTATTAGTTGCAGGGATCATTATTTTCTTTAAGATAATAGGGCCGCTTCCAACAATGATTGGATAAAACGAGCCAGAATGTTTGTGAATAATGACGAAGGAGGTTCAGTAAAGTCATAATTTTAGGCGGATGCCTGGTACTTGCACCTGCTACCAACATTCGCATAAGACACCTCTTTTTGTTCGGTCCGCCTGGGCGGATTGGAAAATCCGCTTGCGGATATTTTCCAAAGAAC
Organism: uncultured Chitinophagaceae bacterium; assembly: GCA_903884185.1. Classification (GTDB taxonomy): domain Bacteria; phylum Bacteroidota; class Bacteroidia; order Chitinophagales; family Chitinophagaceae; genus CAISDV01. The sequence goes on from CAISDV010000042.1 coordinate 9,329, forward strand.
AAAAAGGAGTGTCGGTGCGAATGAGATGCCTCCCGGCTTGAGGGAAAAGATTTGAGAATTAGGGTGGGGCTATTTTGTAGGACCTATCAAAATATTTAATCAAAGAATGAAGAGTATTTTCTCCTGTATCGACGCCCACACCTGCGGCAACCCCGTAAGATTAGTTGCCACAGGCGGCCCCGCACTCATCGGTAACAACATGAGCGAGAAACGCCAGCACTTTCTCAAAGAATACGATTGGATACGCAAAGGATTAATGTTTGAACCCCGCGGACATGATATGATGAGTGGAAGTATTTTATATCCGCCACATGATCCACAAAATGATGTCGCAGTATTATTTATTGAAACAAGTGGCTGCCTTCCCATGTGCGGGCACGGAACCATTGGAACCATTACCATTGCCATTGAAGAAGGATTGATACAACCAAAGACTCCCGGTATTGTCCGCATGGAAGCCCCTGCAGGACTGGTATTGATTGAATACAAGCAGGAAGGAAAGAAAGTGAAGTCAGTTAAATTAACGAATGTTCCTGCTTATCTAGCAGCAGAAAATATAGATGTTGAATGTCCGGAATTAGGAATGTTGAAAGCAGATGTAAGTTATGGCGGTAATTTTTATGCCATCATTGATGTACAGGAAAATTTCAAAGGGTTGGAACATTATAGCGCCGGGCAATTAATAGAATGGAGCAGGATCATGCGCGACAGGATCAATCAAACCAATACTTTTATTCACCCTGAGAATCCTACCATTCATTCCTGTACACATATCTTATGGACGGGAGCTATACTCGATAAAACATCCACAGCACGCAATGCTGTGTTTTATGGTGATAAGGCCATTGACCGCTCTCCCTGTGGAACAGGAACATCTGCACGTATGGCGCAATGGTATGCAAAAGGGAAACTAAAAGAAGGAGATAAGTTCATTCATGAAAGTATCATTGGTTCCAAATTTATTGGAACGATAGAAAAAGTAACTACGGTTGCCGGTAAGCCTGCCATCGTTCCGGGTATTGAAGGCTGGGCGAAGATATATGGGCGCAATACGATCACGATTGATACGGATGATGATCCGTATGCGTATGGGTTCCAGGTGATATAGTTGAACTCTTTGCTCCTTTGCGTCTTTGCGTGAAACAATGG
>CAISDV010000043.1 GCA_903884185.1 uncultured Chitinophagaceae bacterium
AGGGAAAGAAGGGATGATAGGAGAGGCGTCGGTCGCGGCGGAGAACGAAGAGGTGGTGGCGGCGGTGGAAGAAGGTAACCATCCATCATCAATCGGTACAATAGATAATAACACACGAACAAATTGAGATAAAATGTTACAACCTAAAAGAAGTAAACATAGAAAACAGCAGAAAGGGCGTATTCGCCAGGTGGCCAAGCGTGGTACTTCTATTTCTTTCGGCACTTATGCGCTGAAAGCACTAGAACCTATCTGGCTTACTAACCGCCAGATCGAAGCTGCCCGCCAGGCAATGACACGTGCTATGAAGCGTGAAGGAAATGTGTGGATACGTGTATTCCCTGATAAGATCATTACCCGCAAGCCTTTGGAAGTGAGGATGGGTAAGGGTAAAGGTAACCCTGAATTCTGGGCTGCCGTAGTGGAACCAGGACGCATTTTGTTTGAATGCGATGGTGTAACAGAAGCAACTGCAAAAGAAGCGATGTTGCTTGCTTCGCAGAAGTTGCCTATCAAAACAAAATTTGTGATCAGAAGGGACCTGCAGGCATAAGAGAAAGAAAATTATCAAACTGGAATTTAAAAAATAGTTATGGCAAAGAATACACAGGGGTTTAATATCGGGCTGAAAGCCATGAACGAGAGCGACCTGAAATCACGTATCCAGGAAGATTCTCTTCGCTTAAAGAAATTGGAATTCGCTCATGCCATCTCTCCATTGGAAAATCCAATGAGTATCCGTGGCCTGAGAAAAGATATTGCCCGTTTGAAAACGGAATTACATAAAAGAACGTTGGCTTAATCACCAGATAAAATGCAGACAATGGTTGAAAGAAATTTGCGCAAAACAAGAACAGGGATTGTTACCAGCAACAAAATGGCCAAGACCGTTACCGTTGCCGTGGAAAGAAAAGTAAAACATCCCATCTACGGAAAATTCGTAAAGAAAACAACGAAGTTCCATGCTCATGATGAGAAGAACGAATGCACAGTAGGCGATGTTGTGAAGATCATGGAAACACGCCCATTGAGCAAAACAAAAAGGTGGAGACTGGTGGAAGTGGTGGAGAAAGCGAAGTAATAATCATTATGTCCCCGCATCCCCGACAGAGTCGGGGACGAGAGGACGAGAACAAATAAGTATTAAAAGCTAAGAAAATGATTCAGCAAGAAAGCAGGTTAAATGTAGCTGATAACAGCGGCGCCAAAGAAGTGCTTTGCATTAAAGTATTGGGCAACAGTGGCCAGGACTATGCAAAAGTGGGCGATAAGATCGTGGTGACCGTAAAGGACGCCATACCAGCCGGTGGTATTAAAAAAGGAACGGTTTCCAAAGCGGTGATCGTTCGTACAAAAAACAAACTGCGCAGGAAAGATGGTTCATATATACGTTTTGATGATAATGCAGTTGTGTTACTGAACAATTCCGATGAGCCACGCGGTACACGTATTTTCGGGCCGGTAGCAAGGGAATTGCGTGACAAGGGTTATATGAAGATCATTTCATTGGCACCTGAGGTGTTGTGAGGTATGGGATGTGAGATATGGGATGGAGACAGGAGTAAAAAATTAGTTCAAAAGAGAATAACAAATAACAATGAATACAAGATTTAAACCCAAATTCAACATCAAGAAAGGAGACACAGTTGTTGTGATCGCCGGTGATGATAAAGACCTGGCAAAGCCACGCAAGGTGCTGGAAGTGATCGTTGATAAAAGCCGCGTAATAGTGGAAGGGGTAAACATTGCAACAAAGCATACAAAACCCAATGCGCAAAACACAAAGGGTGGTATCGTAAAGATCGAAGCACCTATCCATATCAGCAATGTGCAGTTATGGGATGCTAAATCAAGTGCAGCCACCAAAACAAAACGTACACGTGAAAACGGGAAACTAGTTCGTATATCAAAAAAATCAGGGGAGGTAATTAAATGAGTACTGTAAAATATTCTCCGAGATTGGCAGACAAGTACACAAAAGACGTGATACCTGCGCTAATGAAAAAGTTTGCATACAAAAGTGTGATGCAGGCTCCTAGGCTTGAAAAAATTTGTATCAACCGTGGAGTAAACGGTGCAGTTACAGATAAGAAACTGGTAGATGTTGCCATGGATGAACTGAACATGATCACTGGCCAGAAAGCTGTTCCCACCATGTCTAAAAAAGACATCTCCAACTTCAAACTCCGTAAGGGTATGCCTATCGGTGCAAGGGTAACATTGCGCGGTGTGAAGATGTATGAATTCCTTGACAGGCTCGTATCTGTGGCATTGCCCCGTGTACGTGACTTTAAAGGCATCAGCGAGAAAGCATTCGATGGCCGTGGTAACTATACACTGGGTGTTACTGAACAGATCATCTTCCCTGAAATAGATATTGATAAAGTGAATAAGATCACAGGGTTGGATATCACACTGGTAACAACAGCAAGGACCAACGAAGAAGCATACGAATTACTGAAAGAGTTAGGTATGCCATTTAAAAACGCAAAGAAAGAAAACAACTAAAAAATAAAGCCTAAAAACTATGGCAAAAGAATCAGTAAAAGCCAGGCAGAAAAAACGCGAAGCAATGGTGGCACAGTTTGCCGCTAAGCGCGCCGCATTGAAAAAAGCAGGCGATTATGCAGGTCTTGACCTGCTTCCGAAAAATGCTTCACCGGTAAGATTGAAAAACCGTTGCCAGTTAACTGGCCGCCCGAAAGGTTACATGCGGTATTTCGGCTTATCGAGGATCATGTTCCGCGACATGGCTTTGAATGGTAAAATACCAGGTGTGAAAAAAGCAAGCTGGTAAGTGATAACACAATTTTAGAACAGAAATTAATTTTAATACAATGGTAACTGATCCTATTGCAGACTTTTTAACGAGGATTCGTAATGCTCAGATGGCCGGCCACAGGCTGGTGGAAATAC
>CAISDV010000044.1 GCA_903884185.1 uncultured Chitinophagaceae bacterium
ATCCTGGATGCGTGTTCTGAAATATCATTTCCCTTGCTGCTGATACTTCTTTGCATACTGGCTGTGTTTGCTCCGGCGCTTGTGATGAGTGGTGTGCCAAGAGCTATGTTCCTTCCGCTATCCTTATCTATTGCGTTTGCAATGATCATTTCTTTTGTCGCTGCACAAACATTGGTTCCCGTGATCGCCAATTGGTTATTGAAGGCAGAGAAATATCAATATCATCATAACAAACAACACGCACATGCAGGGCTGGCGCTGGATGACATGGAGGTGAAAGAAATATCTGAACATAACAAGCAGGATAAAAAACATCCCGAAGAGAATGGACTTTTTCAACGGATGAAACTTTCGCTGGCAGCTTTTTTGGAAAGATGGATGCCCAGAAGAAAATGGGCCGTTACTATTTATTTGATTCTTGCTTTTTGTGCAGCGGGTTATTGTTTTATGCTGATAGGAAAAGACCTCCTGCCAAAAACAAACAGCGGGCAATTGCAATTGCGTATTCGCGAAGCTGATGGCACCAGGCTTGAAATAACCGAAAGAGCAACAAAGAAAATACTCGATATCATTGATTCAACCGCGGATCATAAGGTGGCGATCAATTCTTCTTATGTAGGTGTCATCCCCAGCAATTTTGGTGTACAAAACCTTTACATCTTTAACAGTGGTACACATGAGGCATTGATACAGGTAAATCTTGACAAAGATTATAAGGTGAACATGGATGACCTGAAAGAACAGTTGCGGAAAAATATCGCTCAGCATTTCCCCCGCCTGAAAATTTCATTTGAACCCATCGAACTTACGGAGAAGATCATGGCACAGGGTGCATCCACTCCAATCGAAGTGAGAGTGGCGGGAAAAGATATGCGTGATATCACCAGTTATTCAGCGAAGCTCCTCGATCAAATGAAAGCCATTCCTTTTTTACGTGATGTACAGATCGCGCAGCCATTGCATTTTCCTACCATTAATATTTCTATCGACAGGCAAAAACTTGCCATGATGGGACTTTCCATAGATAATGTATCACGAAGCATTACGGCAAGCACTTCTTCAAGCCGTTATACTTACAAAAATTTCTGGCTCGATGATAAAACATCCTATACCTACCAGGCACAGGTACAGGTGCCGGAGTATATCATGAATTCAACAGAAGCATTAGGGCAAACACCATTGGTGAAAGGCCAGTTGCGGCCGGTATTGTCTGATGTTGCCTCATTAACCATTGATTCTGTACCTGGAGAATATGACCGTAGCGGGCCACGCCGTTTTGTTACGATCAGTGCAAACATTTATAAAAATGATCTTGGTACTGCCACCGCTTCAGTAGAAAAAGCAATTAAAAATACTGGCACACCTCCTACCGGGCTGGTAACAGAAATAAAAGGTATGTCGTCACTGCTCACAGAAACATTGGGCTCTTTGCAAATAGGTTTGATAGCAGCCATTGCTGTCATATTATTATTGCTCGCTGCCAACTATCAATCCTTTGGTGTGGCGATATCGGTATTATCAACCGTGCCCGCAGTGTTATTGGGTGCCATGTTGTTGTTACTTGCAACAGGCGCTACCCTCAACCTGCAATCGTATATGGGTATTATCATGTCCACGGGAGTATCTGTGGCCAATGCTATTTTAATTGTCACCAATGCAGAAACATTAAGGCTTGAGTATAAAGACCCGTTTAAAGCAGCCATTGTAAGTGCCAGTATTCGCCTTCGTCCTATATTAATGACCAGCCTTGCAATGATCGCGGGTATGATACCTATGGCGAGTGGATTGGGTGAAGCAGGTGATCAATCGGCACCATTAGGCCGTGCAGTGATCGGTGGATTGATCGCTTCCACATTTGCAGCCTTATTTATTGTACCACTTGTGTACGGATGGGTACGGCAAAAAGCATCATTCAAAAACGTTTCACTTTTACCCGAAGACAATAAACTATAAAAATCATCTTATGAAACATACAACAATCATAGTAATCACACTAATCACTGTAATCATGGTCAGTTGTGGCGGGGATAAAAAAGAAGAACCCAAAGTTGTTGCTAGTAAAGACAATACAGTGCATTACCAGCTCGCAAAAGTGGAAAGATCAGGTGTATCCACCATGATCAAGCTGCCTGCTCAGTTAGCGGCATACCAGGAAGTGAGCATCTTTCCTAAAGTAAATGGGTACGTTACATCTGTGTCAGTTGATATTGGCTCTCATGTAAAAAAAGGAACGGTGCTTATGGTATTGGAAGCGCCAGAACTGGAACAGGCATCGCTTCAGGCTAAAGAAAGATATGTGCGTGCCAAAGCAGGCTTATCCATCGACAAAGAAAATTACCAGCGATTATCGGAAGCATCACAAACAGCTGGTGCAGTATCTCCATTAGATTTATCTAACGCACATTCAAAAACAGATGCAGACAGCGCTTTGGCTAATGCAGAAAAAGCCAACTGGCAGATGCAGGAAACAATGCTTAGTTATCTGCGTGTTACAGCCCCGTTTGATGGAGTGATCACAGAACGGAATGTTCATCCGGGTGCATTGGTAAGCGCTACTTCAAAAGATAAACCTATGCTTGAGTTGAAACAGGTAGAGCATTTGCGTTTGCAGGTAGATATCCCCGAAGCAATAGCAGGTAACCTGAAAGACAAAGACACGGTATCATTTTATACAAGCGCTTTCCCGGGTAAAAAGATCACGGGTAATATCAGCAGGAAATCAATGAATGTAGATGCACAATACCGTTCGGAAAGAATGGAAATAGATGTATCGAACAAAGATGGTTTGTTATCACCAGGAATGTATGCCGACGTTGTCTTGTATTCAAAAGGAAGTGTTACTGCTTTATCCGTTCCGCGCTCTGCACTAGTTATCTCAACAGAAAGAAAATATGTATTGGCTGTGCGCGAAGGAAAAACCGTGAAGGTGGATGTAATAACAGGTAATGAAACAACCGGCAGAATTGAAATTTATGGGGCAGTGCAGCCAGGAGAGAATGTTATTGTTAATGCCAATGATGAGATAAAGGAAGGTATTACGGTACAGTAACTGGCTCATCAAGAAATTATTTTGTTATTTCAAATAAAATTTTAATGTGACAGTGTTCACATGTTTTTCAATAACAATTGAGTGTTTCTTGTATACAAATTTCCTTTTGTTCTTCTAACACATAACAACACATATAATTTTATAAGTGATCTTATGGCCATTCAGCGCACCATGAGTTTATAATGAATATAAAACATATATTAATAATAATATATTTCATTGCCGTAATAAACGGGTTCACGATAATTTTTATGCAGGGAATAATATTTTTATTTTCCTTCTGCACATTTTATTACCATGCATTTGTTAAAGTCCTGCTTTGCAATTTTGCGATTGTTGTTTTCTGGCTTTTATATATTCTTATTGCCATATCTTTAGTTGCACATTCATTAAATGCCGGGCATGATAACCATTGCTATTGTTGATAATCATCCTTTGATGAGACAGGGGCTCAAAGACCTTTTTGGCAGGTATGACGATTTTAAAGTCATATTGGAAGCGCCAAATGGATATGAGTTCACGCAACAGTTAGCTCTTCTTGATTCTCTCCCCGATGTGGCTATTGTAGATATCAGTATGCCGGTAATGGATGGCTTTGAAACTACCGGATTTTTAAAACAACATTTTCCTTTCGTTAAAATACTGGCGGTATCCATGTACCATGATGACAGGGTAATATCCCGTATGATGCAGTTAGGTGCTTCGGGTTATGTTACCAAAACATCCGATGCACATGTATTTATCGAAGCTGTATATGCTATTGTGAACAATAACGCTTTCGTTCACAACCACATCAACCAATAACTTCCGCTCCGCACCCATTTCTGCCTGCTCTGAGTAAAGACAATACCTGTTTATTTAGATAAATTCTGAATATTCCTTAGATTTAGAAGTTGTTTGAGTTATTTGTTTAGAATAAATTATTGCAATTTTTTGAGCGAAACGAGGCGGATTTTGCAGCCATAGTTGGTTACTATGGCGAAAAATCCAACGAAGTTGCAGCCAAAAAGGTGCAATAAGGCATATCAAACTAATAGCTCAAACAGCTTCTTATCATGCATATATACCTAAACTCAATTTTATGAATGCAATCATTTGCAAAAAAACGGTTGTGACCGTTTTGTTCGCAGTCATTTGCCTGTATGCTGGAGCACAGGATTTTGCTGGCTTTAGAACTGGTAATTATAATGGGGTGAATGGCGTTTTCTTCAACCCCGCTAATATCGCTGATAGCCGTTACCGTTTCGATCTCAACCTTTTCTCCCTGAATGCGGTGGTAGGCAATAACCAGGCTTCCTTTAAACTGGGCGACCTGGGCCATTCTTTTAATGGCGACAGCCTGAAGAACCAGGTATTTGGCAAGAATGCTGGTCCTGCCAGCGGTCTCGCCAGCATTTCACTACAAGGCCCTTCCCTCATGTTTAATATTGGCAAACTCAGTTTTGCTTTGAGTACGCGCGGACGTGTGGTAACAAACATTTCTAATATTGATGGTAAATTATTTCAGAAGATATCTCAGGACTTTCAAACTGATCCAGCTCTTCCCTATACCATTCAATCAGGCAATGATATGCGGTTGAATGTGATTGGCTGGACAGAATATGGTTTTTCTGTCGCACGCCAGTTATCATCCCCTCAGGATAAAAATCTTTTCAAGATGGGTGTCACCATCAAATACCTGCAAGGCGTTGGGAATGCTTATCTCAATATCAATAATTTCACCGGTACGCTTAACCAGGATAATGTTACACTGAAAAATTATCTTACAGGTACAACAGGGCATATTGCACTAGGGTTTTCAGGCGGTACTTTTTCCAACTTCACACTAGACCAGCTCACAAAGGGTTCTGGTAGCGGAATTGGCGGAGATATTGGATTTGTTTACGAGATCAGGCGTAATGACAGTATGCATAGAGCAGGGCGTGATGAAAACAAATACAGGTTGAAAATTGGCGTTGCGCTACTTGACCTGGGAAGTATTTTATTTACGCGCGATGTACAAAGAAGCGGTGCGTATGATATTCATGTTACGGGTGTACAGAAATATTATTTGTCAGATCTCAGCGGTGTTACAATTGATAATTATAACCAGCATTTCCAGGCATCACCACAATATTTTACGCCAACAACGGATAATGGAAGCACTTATTCTACTTCCCTGCCAACTACATTGCAATTGAACCTCGACTATAATATTCACCGCGGATTTTATTTAGACTTCGGCGGGCAAATAGCCATGAGCAGTGCAACAGGTAAACCATACAACCCTGAATACTTCAATGCATTTACTGTAACGCCCCGTTTTGAAGGAAGGGCCATTGGTTTATATGTGCCTATCAATTACAATGAGCTCACCAAATTTAATGCGGGTTTAAGTGTACGGTTAGGGCCCCTGTTCTTTGGTTCAGGAAGTATTTTGACCTCTTTGTTTAGTTCATCCAAACAGGCAGACCTGCATATCGGCTTTCATATTGCCGGCCTGCAGCACAGAAACAGGGAAGCTAAACCTGCTCCGGCAGACACTTCTCCCACTCCAAATAATTAATGAATCTCAAATAGCTTCTAAAGTTTATACAGGTTTGGGTGAGCCCTGTATAAGCTTTACTTTTATGCTTCAATCCCTCACCTATGCATTCAATGAGAAAACACCTGTTCTTTATTTCATGTATCCTGTTTGTCAACTTTCTTATAGCACAGGATACCATTCAAAAAGTAGTCCCGGGACGATTCAATAATAAAGCACAACAAAGCAAGCCTTATGTGATACTCATATCGGCCGATGGTTTTCGTTTTGACCTGGCAGATAAATACCATGCAACAAATTTGCTGAAGTTAAGGGCCGAAGGAGTAAAGGCAGATTATATGCAGCCCTCTTATCCGTCGCTTACATTTCCCAATCATTATAGCCTGATCACAGGCCTCTACCCTTCTCATCATGGACTGGTGGACAATACTTTTTATGATATGCAGCGTAAAGAATTATATAATATGGGGAATAAGAAAGCTGTGGCCGATAGTTCGTGGTATGGAGGCACCCCACTTTGGGTACTTGCCGAGCAACAGCAAATGGTAAGCGCCAGTTTTTTCTGGGTGGCTTCCGAATCTGCCATAAAAGGCATCCGGCCCACTTATTATTATGTGTATAATGATAAGATCGGTATTGATTCACGCATACAAGCTGTAAAAGACTGGTTACAATTACCTCCGGATAAACGCCCGCACTTAGTTACATTTTATTTTCCTGAAGTAGATCATGCAGAGCATACCTATACCCCCGATTCAAAAGAAACAGAAGCGGCGGTTCTTTTTGTAGATAGCGCCATAGGTAAGATGGTAGCAGCTTTGGAGCCATTGCACCTGCCCATTAATTTTATCTTTTTAGCCGATCATGGAATGACAACTGTTGATAACAGCAAAGCCATAAAAATGCCTGTGGCAATAGATACTACAAAGTTTACTGTGCCTTTTGGTGATGCACTTGTGCATTTGTATGCAAAAGATAAATCAGCTATTGAACCTACCTATGAAGCACTGAAGAAAGAAGCAAAAGATTATGATGTATACCTCGCTACTAATATGCCTGAGCGCTGGCATTACAGTAAGTCAGACGACTGGTACAACCGTATAGGAGATATCATCCTTGTCCCTCACCTGCCCGCTTTCTTTAATCTTGGAACAAGAAGGAATAATAATTTAGGCAAGCATGGGTTTGATCCTGCAATCGAGGATATGCACGCAACCTTTTATGCCTGGGGCCCTGTGTTTAAACAACACTTACAGGTAAAGGGATTTGAGAACGTAAATGTTTATCCGCTGGTAGCACATATTCTTGGATTGAATTTTGCAGAGAAAGATATAGATGGAAAGTTGAGCGTGTTACAGTCTATACTTAAATAATGGAAGAACTTATGCCATGTACGATTTTAGATATACGATTTACGATTTGTTTTATCGCATATCCCCCATCCCGAATCACGCATCTCGTATCCCGAATCACGCATCATAACATATGAAAGTCGCTATAGCATCAGATCATGCCGGGTTTCACTTCAAATCAATATTTGTAGTGGAATTATTTGAAGCTGGGTATGATGTAACAGATCTTGGCACTGATAGTGAAATGCCTACCGATTATCCCGATCATGCGGCAGATATAGCAAAAGCGCTTATTGATGGTAAAGCTGAAAGAGGCATTCTTATCTGCGGCAGCGGCGTTGGTGTAGGTGTTGCTGCCAATAAATTCAAAGGTATCCGTGCGGGTGTTTGCCATGATCATTACTCTGCCCACCAATGTGTAGAGCATGACGATGTAAATGTGTTATGCCTGGGTGAAAGAGTGATTGGTATTGAACTAGCCCGTGAGATCATATTCAGTTTTCTTCAGGCAAAATTCTCACATGAGCCCCGTCACCAAAGACGATTGGATAAGATACTATCTATCGAAAATAAAAACATGAAACAGGGAGGGTAATAATATGAAGATCAGAACATTGTTTTTAGATATTGGCGGAGTATTACTGACCAATGGGTGGGACAGGCAGGCAAGAAAACTGGCGGTGGAGCGTTTTCATCTCAATGAAGAAGAAGTGAATGAGCGGCATCATCTCACTTTTGATACTTATGAATCGGGCAAGTTAACTCTCAATGAATACCTCGACAGGATCGTGTTTTATGAGCCGAGGGATTTCTCTAGGGCAGAGTTCAGGGATTTTATGTTTGAACAATCTCAGGCATTCCAGGATATCATTGATTTTTTTAAAGCGATCAAACAAAAATACCAGTTGAAAGTGGTAGCTGTCAATAATGAAGGAAAGGAACTTAACGATCACAGGGTAAAACAATTCAGGTTGCATGAATTATTTGACGGATTTGTTTCTTCCTGTTTTGTACATCTGCGAAAACCCGATGCAGATATATTCCTGATGGCTGCTGATATCTCTCAAACACCACCTTCTGAGGCATTGTATATAGACGACAGGTTGATGTTTGTAGAGGTGGCAAATTCATTGGGGTTTCATGGACACCGGCATACCAACCTTACTGAAACAAAAGAATTTATGAGGTCACACGGATTCTCTTTATGACCTTTGTAATAACAAATATTTATGCAAGAACAGCAGTATGATTATGGAATGATAGGGTTAGGCACCATGGGCCGCAACCTCGTATTCAATATGAACGACCATGGTTATTCGGTAGCAGGATATGATAAAGACCTTTCGCAGGTTACTACGCTTCAGAAAGAATCTGGTGACCGTAAAATATTTTCAACCGGTACGCTCCCTGAATTTATCAATGCATTGAAAAAACCGCGTGTCATTATGATGCTGGTGCCTGCGGGGCCTATTGTAGATGCGGTGGTAAATGAGTTGAAACCATTTTTATCCAAGGACGATCTGTTGATGGATTGCGGCAACTCGCATTATACCGATACAGATAAAAGAACAGACCAGCTCGCAAAAGAAAATATTCATTTTATGGGTGTGGGTGTATCCGGTGGTGAATCAGGTGCGCGTTATGGCCCTAGTATCATGCCTGGGGGTGCCAAAGAAGCTTACCAGCGTGTGGCGCCTATGCTGGAAGCCGTTTCAGCCAAAATAAATGGAGAACCCTGTGTTACTTATTTGGGTATACGTTCGGCAGGGCATTATGTAAAGATGGTGCATAATGGTATTGAGTATGCATTGATGCAGTTGATCGCTGAATCCTATCACTTGCTGAAAGAATGTGCGGGTATGGGCAATGACGAGTTGCATGAAGTATATTCCAAATGGAACAAAGGAAAACTGGGTTCTTTCTTAATTGAGATAACGGCTGATATTTTTAAACAACCCGATGAACTGGCTGAAGGAAGATTGATCGATCATATTCTTGACAGTGCACATCAGAAAGGAACAGGGCAATGGACATCACAAGATGCGATGGATTTACAGATGCCTATCCCTGCTATTGATACTGCTGTGGCTATACGTGATCTTTCAGCTTTTAAAGAAGAACGGCAAGCCGCAGAGAAAAAATTGAAAGGCCCGGATAAACAGTTTTCAGGAAATAAGGAAGAGTTGGTAACTAAACTGGAAGACGCTGTTTATTTTGCCATGATCAATATCTATGCACAGGGACTTTCATTGATGCAGCATGCTTCAGCAAAATATAATTATGGATTGAAGATGGAAGATATTGCCCGCATCTGGCGTGGCGGTTGTATCATTCGTGCTTCTTTACTGGAAGATATCAGAACTGCATTTTCAAAAGACCCGTCTTTATCCAACCTGCTTTTAGGAGAAGGCTTTCCTGCAAAACTGGAAACATCGCAGCTAGGTGCACGTTCGATCATACAAACAGCCACCGAAACAGGGATACCTTTACCTGTGCTGATGTCAACCTTATCCTATTACGATAGTTACAGGCGTGGATGGTTGCCATCGAACCTGTTACAGGCACAACGTGATTATTTTGGTGCACATACTTACGAACGTACCGACAGGAAAGGAATTTTTCACACACATTGGAATCAAAAACAGGACTAACATGGAATCATCAAGAAAAGCAGACCCAACGGTCATAGTCATATTTGGTGCAGGTGGTGATCTTGCCTGGCGTAAACTAATTCCCGCTATTTATAATTTATATCTTGATCAATGGATACCCAAAAACTTTGCAGTATTAGGCGTGGGACGTACAGAAATGACCGATACCAGTTTCCGTAAGCATTTACATGAAGGCGTAGATTCTTTCTCCCGCAGGGGAAAATCAAAGAAAAATGAATGGGCTGCTTTCTCCAAATGCCTTAGTTACCACCAGGGTGATTTTAAAGACGCTTCTGTTTATCAAAATCTTGAAAAGCAATTACAAACATTTGAGAAAACATGGAAGACACCTGTAACAAGGGTATTCTACCTGGCAGTGCCCCCCGTATTTTTTGAAGAGATAGCTGGAAAGATTGGCAGTTCAGGATTGGCAAAAAATAAAAGTATGAGCCGTATCGTGGTGGAGAAACCATTTGGCCATGACCTGGAAAGCGCTAAGCGATTAAATGAACTGGTACACCAGATATTCCATGAATCACAGGTGTATCGTATCGATCATTATTTGGGAAAAGAAACAGTACAAAATATTCTTGCCTTCCGTTTTGCCAATGCCTTGTTTGAACCTATTTGGAACAGAAATTATATTGATCATGTACAGATCACCGTTGCCGAACAATTGGGTGTTGAGAACAGGGGCAATTATTATGAAACTGCAGGTGCCTTGCGCGATATGATCCAGAACCATATCCTGCAATTATTGTGTTTGATTGCCATGGAGCCACCCGTTTCTTTTGAGGCCGATGAAGTGCGCAACCGCAAAGTGGATGTACTCAATGCTTTAAGAAGGATCAGGCATGAAGACGTTCACGCTTATGCAGTACGCGGACAATATGGCCCGGGCTGGATAGAAGGAAAAAAAGTAAAAGGTTACAGGCAGGAACCTGATGTAAATAAAAACTCAAACAAAGAAACTTTCGCCGCCGTTAAATTTTTTATTGATAACTGGCGCTGGCAGGATGTGCCCGTTTATGTGCGTACAGGTAAACGCATGAATGAAACTGTTTCTGTTATCACCATACAATTCAGGCCCGTACCACACCGTTCATTCCCTGCAGAGGCAACAGAGAACTGGCAACCCAACCGTATTGTGATGAGCATTCAACCCCACATGGGTATCAAGCTTAGCTTCCAGGCAAAAAGGCCGGGACTTAAAATGCAAATTGCTCCGGTTGATATGTCGTTCGATTATAAAGATTCCTATACAACCGGAACACCCGAAGCATACGAAACACTTTTATTGGATGTGATGCTTGGCGATACCACCTTATTCATGCGTGCCGACCAGGTAGAAGCAGCATGGAGTGTATTGATGCCTGTGATAGAAACATGGGAAGCAAACAAATCGGTTCACTTCCCCAATTATGCAGCAGGAATGCAGGGCCCTTCTGATGCCGAAGGACTGATAGCAAAAGACGGGCATAACTGGATCGGTTAATAATATCAGCATGAAGCACATTGAAGTTTTCTCTATTCCTGAAGCAGTAAGCAAAGCCGCAGCTGCATTCATCATTGGCCTGGCATTTGAGTCAGTTGCAACCAAAGGAAAATTTGTAATAGCACTTTCAGGTGGGAATACACCGGGTCAATTATTTTCATTATTAGCAAGCACTGAATATCATGATAAGATCCCCTGGGCAAACACATATATTTTTTGGGGTGATGAGCGTTGTGTGCCATTAGATGACCCCGCTAATAATGCCCATGTGGCTTCTTTATTATTGTTGAATAAAGTTCCTGTTCCTCAATCAAACATTTTTCCAATCCCCGTAAGCCTCCCTCCTGCTGATGCTGCACTGGCATATGAGAAAACAATAAAAGATTTTTTTGGAGAGGAAGAACCATGCTTTGATTTGATACTATTAGGACTTGGAGAAAACGGCCATACAGCTTCTCTTTTTCCCGGTACCGATGTATTGCAGGAACAAGTGCGGTTGGTAAAAGAAGTGTACGTAGAAGAATTGAAAATGTTCCGCATCACAATGACTGCACATTTGATCAATCTTGCACATAATATTCTTTTTTTAGTTACAGGAAAAGGTAAAGCGGCCGTCTTGCAAAACGTATTGTATGGGCAATATCTGCCTAGCACTTACCCTGCGCAATTAATAGAGCCTCTGCACGGAGAGCTGTATTGGTTTGTTGATGGTAATGCGGATAACAGCATTTTATAGTTTAACTTAAAGGAACTCAATGGGACACTGGGGGCGCAAGAAATCTCTTATGTCGCTCATGTCTCTATATGTCCCTTGTAATAGAAATATTTATTCATTTTAGGGCTATAACATATTATTTTTAGGAAATGAAACTTCAATTTTGGTCTATTGGCAAACAACATGAACCTTACGTGAAGGAAGGCATAGAAGATTTTACCCACCGTATCAGTAAATATTTCCCTGCCAGTTGGCTTATCATCCCACCACCAAAGAATGCTGGTTCTCTCCCCGAAGCTGATCTTAAAAAAGCAGAAGCTGAGATCATTTTAGGTCAATTACAAAAAGATGATTGTTTGATCCTGCTTGATGAAAGAGGAAAACAGCTTTCATCTGTTGAACTCTCAGTACTACTGCAAAAACTAGCCAATGCAAGCCACAAGCGTGTTATCTTTCTTATTGGCGGGGCATTTGGTGTGCATGAAACTCTTGCCAAACGTGCAGATCATGTATGGAGTTTATCCAAATTGGTTTTCCCCCATATGCTGGTAAGATTAATATTGGCTGAGCAGGTGTACAGGGCCTGTACCATTTTACGGAACGAAAAATATCATCACCAATAAGAAGCTGTTTGAGTTATTTATTTATCTTCCCAGTATGATTACAGCAACCATTGCTATTATTGCCGTTACCTGTGTGATATCGTTTATTTCTTTCTCGAATGAAAGGTTAATGGACGACCTCATATTTTATCCGCCTGCCATTACCCATAGAAACCAATGGTACCGCTTTATTACCTGTGGCTTTATTCACGCCAATATTCCCCATCTTGCTTTCAACATGTATTCGTTTTACATGTTTGGCGAAGTGATAGAAAAATGGTTTAGCGCAGATCCATTTTTTGGAGAAAAAGGTCAATTAGTTTTTGTGATCCTCTATATCAGTTCCCTCATAGTTTGTTTATTGCCCACTTATTTGAATAACAAAGAAAATTATCATTATAAAAGCCTTGGAGCATCTGGTGCGGTTTCGGCTATTGTGTTTGCCTTTATTTTTCTAGCTCCAACGCAGAGCATCGGTTTGATCTTTATACCGGTAAAAGCGCCTGCATTTATTTTTGGTGTCATCTACCTGGCGGTATCAGCATTTCTTGCAAAAAGAGGGAATAGCCATATCAATCACTCAGCACATTTCTGGGGGGCGGTCTTTGGTATTGTTTTTTTGATCATCACTTGCCAGTTCCTCACACAATTCAGGCCGGTAGATCATTTTATAGAAGAGGTGAAAGCTTATTTTGCGTAGGATAATTGCAGTATGCTTTTAGTTGACGGTGTGATCCTGACACGGTCATCAATACGATAACCGATCACCCAGACGATCTTTTTATTGGATTCGATCACCCACACATTTTCCTTTTCTGTTTTCGATAGCTTCTGGTCGATAAAGAAACGGCTTAGCTTTTTCTTCTTCTTCATTCCTAATGGATAGAAATAATCACCCTGCTTTGCTTTGCGAAGCAATAAAGGGAATTTGATATGAGCAGTATCAAATGCTACAATAAGATTTGAATCAGGTATCTTAAATCCGTCAGCCACAATTTGCTCGATCTTCAGTACCCCATTTCCAAAAACAACCTTCTTCTCTCCTGCTTCAATCAGGACATGCTGGGCTGTTTCGTGCTGCAATCCCGATACTTCGGGAGCAATGATCAGCCAGTTGCGGTTTTTAATGATCCTGTGTGTGTGTGATTTGATATAGGCCCCATTATCGGCATCAATTAGTTTAATGGCCTCACCTGTTTGTAAAGCTGTAAAACCAAATTCCCGAACGATCTCCCATACAATAGTATTGAGTGGCGATGCTTTTTTTAGCTTCAGGACAGGAATATGAAATTCGTTTCCTTTTTGTTCAAGCAGCTTTTGTTTGTGCGATTGAATGGCCTGCTGGTATAATTCCTCCACTTCTGCAAACCTTTCGATATTTCTGGTGATATTTTCCTCTGCATCAGGAAATGCTTCTTCAATCGCAGGGATCAATTGATGGCGGAAGAAGTTTCTTATGTATTTATCTGAAGCATTGGAAGAATCTTCCACAAAATTCAATCCATTCTCTTTTGCGTAAGCTTCAAGTTCTTTTTTCCTGAAGGGAAGCAGGGGCCTGATCAGATGCTGTTCTTTCTGATATGGCAGAATACCCCTTATGCCACGGATACCTGTGCCGCGAAAGAATTTCATTAATACGGTTTCAATATTGTCGTCTGCATGATGTGCCGTTGTAACAAGGCATTGTATACCGCTACCTTTGGATGTATAGTCAGCCTGTAATTTCCGAAACCATTCATAGCGCAGTTCTCTTGCAGCTTCCTGGATCGATACTTTATTTTCAGCGGCATATTTTCCTGTATCAAACGTTTCAATAGCAATGTCAATGTGATGTTTCCAGGCAAGTTCCCTTACAAATTTTTCATCCCTGCTACTTTCTTCTCCCCTTAATTGAAAATTGCAGTGGGCAAGAACTACTTCAAACCCTGATTTAACCAACAGGTCTGTCAATACAATACTGTCCACTCCCCCGCTAACAGCCACCAGCAACTTTGTATTGGCTGTATGGTGCTGCGGGAACTGTTTATTCCAGTGTTGTTTGAATTTGAGAAGCAGGTCCATCATGCAATATCAATAAAAAACCTGTCAGTTCAACACGGACAGGTTAAAGTATGTTATAAAAACGATCTTAATGAAAGAAGAATTTCAGACAGGTCAAAAACAATGCAAAAAGGGCAATATTGGTTCCAATTACCCATTTAATAATATCTACTTTAGTTTCACTAATGGTAGTTAGTAAGCTACCTTCTACCCGCGCCAGATCCTCCTTAGTAGCAAAAACACTTGTTTTTTCTTGAAATTTATTTTCCACTTTTGTTTCTAATATATGAATAAAAGCTTCAGCCTCTCTTTCTCCAATTTTTGCTCTCAAGAGTTCATATAATTTTATCTCTGGTACCACCACTGCCATAACTCACAAATTTCAACAAAAATAATTATTTATTTTTATATCAAGATCTGAATTTTATACCAGTATTTTTACTAAGTAATCGATACTTTTTTATTTTCCTTCGCCCAGCCATCTTTTAGTGTGACCGTTCTATTGAAAATTATTTTTTCTTCATTCGAATCTTTATCCAGACAAAAATATCCCTTGCGTAAGAACTGGTAGCGCTCATCAAATTTTGCAGTTTTTAATGCCGGTTCCGCATAAGCAGTTGCGATCACCTGTAATGAATCGGGATTGATATTTTCTTTGAAATCACCTTCCGCATCTGCAACATTCTCTGCTTTGAATAATCTTTCATACAATCTCAACTCAGTATGAACAGCGTGCGCCACACTTACCCAATGCAAGGTTCCTTTTACATGAATGCCACTTGTATCATTGCCACTTTTTGTTTCAGGAAGATGTGTACACCTCAATTCAGTAATATTCCCATTCTCATCTTTTATTACTTCATCACATTTAATGATATACGCGCTTTTCAATCTCACCATCTGCCCGGGTGCCAGGCGAAAATATTTTTTTGAAGGAACTTCCATAAAATCATCTTTCTCTATATACAATTCCCTGCTGAATGGCACTTCACGATATGAGCCATCCGGGTTTTCAGGATTATCCTCGCAACGAAACATTTCTGTCTCAGCTTCAGGATAGCTGGTGATCACCAGTTTCAGCGGGTCAAACACCACCATCCTTCTCAACGCTATCCTGTTCAAATGTTCTCTCACACAAAACTCGAGTAAGCCAATATCTATCAGGTTCTCTCTTCTTGCCACACCTATCTTTTCACAAAACTCACGGATACTTTCAGGTGTATATCCTTTCCTACGCATGGCGCTGATGGTTGGCATACGCGGATCATCCCATCCATTCACATGTCCATCATTCACTAATTGCAGAAGCTTGCGTTTGCTCATGACAGTATAGGTCATGTTCAGCCGGGCAAATTCATATTGTTTGGAAGGAAAAATTCCCAGTTGTTCAATAAACCATTCATACATGGGCCTGTGCGGAATAAATTCCAGTGTACAAATTGAATGAGTGATCTTTTCAATAGAATCACTTTGCCCGTGTGCAAAATCATACATAGGATAAATACACCAATTGTCGCCGGTACGGTGATGGTGCGCATGCTTGATTCTGTAAATGATCGGATCACGCATTAGCATATTAGGGGATGCCATATCGATCTTTGCACGAAGCACTTTAGCGCCATCAGCATATTTCCCTGCACGCATTTCTTCAAACAAACGCAAATTATCTTCAATGCTTCTGCTGCGAAAAGTATTATCGGTTCCTGCCTGTGTAGGTGTTCCTTTTTGTGCTGCGATCTCTTCACTGCTACTGTCATCCACATACGCCAGCCCCTTGCCTATCAATTGTACTGCAAATTGGTATATCTGTTCAAAATAATCTGAAGCATACAATTCATTCTCCCACTCAAATCCCAGCCAGTGAATATCTTCCTTGATACTGTCAACATATTCCGTGTCTTCCGTAACAGGGTTGGTATCATCAAATCGCAGGTTGGTCTTGCCATTATATTTTTTTGCAAGGCCGAAATTGAGGCAGATGCTCTTCGCATGTCCCACATGCAGGTACCCATTCGGCTCCGGCGGAAAGCGGGTAAGGATAGCCTTGTGCTTACCTGTAGCCAGGTCAGATTCAACGATCTCTTCTAAAAAATTAAGTGACTTTTCTTCGCTCATTGCATCTTTTTTCTAAGTGGCAAAGGTAAGGGATAGCAGGCTTGAGGGTATGCCCGTAGTTTGATAACTTTATATATCTTTTTACTTGTTAAAATTGCCGGGCAGATGCAGCATTGGAATACATTTACAGCATCTATGAACAGTAGCAAAAGAATTCATGCGATCTAAAATTTTACTGATATTAATTTTCGCATTTTTAGCTTGCGGAACAGGGATAGCCCAGCAATGCTCTACATTGGGGCAAACCCCTCAAACGGCCTTTCCTGTTTGCGGAACCAATGTATTTGTTCAAAACTCGGTACCCGTATGCGGCATTATGACCATTCCCACTCCCTGCCCGCATGATGGAAATATTTACCTGGATAAAAACCCTTACTGGTATAAATTCACTTGTTTTACCAGTGGCACTTTGGCTTTCTCCATTACACCACATAACCTGAGTGATGATTACGACTGGCAGTTATTTGATATTACAGGCCATGATCCAACGGATGTGTTTACAGATCCATCTTTATTTCTCGCGTGCGACTGGTCAGGAGAAGTAGGTATAACAGGCGCATCTGCTGCGGGTACCAATTCCACTGTTTGCGGAAGCCTTAGCGGTGGCCCCGTTCAGCCATTGTTTAGCACTATGCCCATGTTGATAAAAGGACATAATTATTTGATGATCATCAGCCATTTCAGCGGCAATAATCAAAGCGGGTATGACCTGCAATTTGTTGGCGGTACAGCCAGTATTACCGACCCAACGAATCCTCAATTAAAAAGTGCAGATGCCGCTTGCGATGGAATGCATGTAAGGGTGGTGACAAATAAAAAAATGAGATGTAATACACTTTCTGCCAATGGTTCTGATTTTTCCATTAGCCCTGCAACTGCCAATATTATTTCGGCATCGGGCAATAGCTGCAGTTCCAGTTTTGATATGGATACTATTACGCTTACACTCGACAAACAACTTCCTCCCGGTAATTATACCATCACTGCTAAAAACGGATCAGATTCTAATACTTTATTGGATAATTGCGACAGGAACATACCCGTTGGTGATCACCAGTCCATTACTGTTTATCCATTTGTTCCAACACCTATGGATAGCATTACGCCCGTTGTGATCTGTAATCCCGATACACTGCAACTGGTTTTCAAACAACCCATGTTATGCAATTCAATTGCAGCCAATGGAAGTGATTTTATAATTACAGGCCCTTCAGCAGTAACAGTATCATCTGCCCAGGGAGTATCCTGTTCTGCTAACAGTACCACTTATACCATCCAGGTAATATTCAGCACACCCATCTTTACCGGAGGCACTTACCAGGTGAAACTGGTGAGAGGAACTGATGGGAATACGGTACTGGATGAGTGCGGACTTGAAACACCCGTGAACTCTACACTCAATTTCACTGTTAAACAAGCAGTTTCTGCTGCTTTCAATTATACAGTAAATTATGGCTGCAGGTACGATACAATTTATTACAGTCATAACGGGCAGTACAATGTAAACCAATGGGCATGGGTGTTTGATAACAGCCTCACAAGTAGTTTGCAATCACCGGCAGTGATCTACAATACTTTTAA
>CAISDV010000045.1 GCA_903884185.1 uncultured Chitinophagaceae bacterium
CCAAAAGTACGCAAGCCAGCTTTTTAAGGGCAATGTTTTTTATGGGTGGCATCCCCAAAGATTATTTGCTTTGAAATAAAGGATGGCATTCGTTCGTGTGCTATTTTTGCAAAGATTTTCAAACTCAATACTGCTCTATGACCTGGAAACAAGTCTTTAAATCTTCCGTAGGGAAAAAATTGGTGATGGGGTTTACCGGCATCTTCCTGATCTTATTTTTAATGGTTCATGTTGGATTGAATGCCACTATCTGGGCCAATGACAATGGCGAAATGTTCAATAAGGCCGCGCATTTCATGGGCGAGACCGTTGTACCCCGCGTTTTGGAAATAGGGTTGTTCGTAGGATTTTTCCTTCATATCATTCAAGGTTATATGCTGACTGTTCAGAACAGGAGCAAACGCAGCACCCCATATGCAGTTAGTTATGGTAACCGCGGAAGCAAATGGTATAGCCGCAGCATGGGAATACTGGGAACGCTGATCCTCTTATTTCTGATCATGCATATCTATCATTTCTGGACACCTTCACGTTTGGGTGGAAAGTTCAGTATTCATGAACTGCAAACCACTATTTATAATGGAAAAGAATACCATAACCTTTTTGCAGAGATGCAAATGATATTTCAAACATGGTGGATCGTAGTATTGTATGTGGCAGGATGTATCTCGCTTGGCTATCATCTTGCACACGGATTTCAAAGTGCCTTTAAATCACTTGGCGTTCATAATAAAAGATATGTGTTGATGCTGAAGGGTATTGGTTATGGCTTTGCGGTCATTGTTCCATTGACTTTTGCAATGATGCCGGTGAGTTTTTATCTGGGATGGATCAGCTAATGATGTACGATGTCAGATGTACGATGTTAGATGTTTGGAAACGTGATGCCGATATTGGATACGAAATGAAATAACCAGTAACTGGTAACCGGCAACCAGCAACTGACTTGAAACTTTTTAAACCTATTGAACTTTCTATCATGTTAGATGCAAAAATTCCTGCGGGGCCATTAGACGATAAATGGACGGATTATAAAGGCCATTGCAAACTGGTGAACCCTACCAACAAGCGCAAGCTGGAAGTGATCATTGTGGGAACAGGATTGGCCGGCGCATCGGCTGCAGCTTCATTGGGCGAGTTGGGTTATAAAGTAAAAGCATTCTGTTTCCAGGATTCTCCTCGCCGTGCACATTCTATTGCAGCGCAGGGTGGCATCAATGCTGCAAAGAACTACCAGAACGATGGTGATTCTGTCTTCCGTTTATTTTATGATACCATCAAAGGCGGCGATTACCGTTCACGGGAAGGAAATGTTCACCGCCTCGCAGAAGTAAGCGCTAATATTATTGACCAGTGCGTTGCACAAGGTGTTCCGTTTGCAAGGGAATATGGTGGATTATTAAGCAACAGGAGTTTTGGCGGAACACAGGTACAAAGAACTTTTTATGCTGCCGGTCAAACAGGGCAGCAATTACTGATAGGCGCTTACCAGGCTTTGGAAAGACAGGTAGCATTGGGTAATGTTACCATGTATGCACGCCATGAAATGCTGGAAGTGGTAACGATTGAAGGAAAAGCACGCGGAATTATTTGTCGCAATTTAATTACTGGTGAGCTTGAAAAACATTTTGGCCATGCAGTATTGATCTGCAGTGGCGGATATGGCAATGTATTTTATTTATCAACCAATGCGATGGGTTGCAATGTGACCGCTGCATGGAAAGCGCATAAAAAAGGAGCTGCATTTGCTAACCCATGTTTTACACAGATACATCCTACCTGCATTCCGGTGAGTGGTGAGCACCAAAGCAAGTTGACTTTGATGAGTGAGAGTTTACGAAATGATGGAAGAATATGGGTTCCGAAGAAACAAGGCGATACAAGAAAGCCAAATGAAATACCTGAAGAAGAAAGGGATTATTATTTGGAGAGACGATATCCTGCATTTGGTAACCTTGTTCCGCGTGATGTGGCATCAAGGGCCGCAAAAGAAAGGTGCGATGAAGGTTTTGGTGTAGGATCATCCAAGCAAGCTGTCTACCTTGATTTTGCCGCCGCGATAGAGCGTTATGGCAAAGGCGAAGCAAATAAACATGGCGACGATCATGCATCTGCAGAACAGATCATTGCAATGGGTAAAGATGTGGTGAAAGAAAAATATGGCAACCTGTTCGATATGTATCAAAAGATCACAGGCGAAGACCCATACACAGTGCCGATGAGAATTTATCCTGCCGTGCATTATACCATGGGCGGATTATGGGTGGATTATGAATTGCAGACAACAGTACCCGGATTATATTCTTTGGGTGAAGCTAATTTCAGCGACCATGGCGCCAACAGGCTTGGTGCAAGTGCATTGATGCAGGGATTGGCAGATGGTTATTTTGTAATACCTTATACAATTGGTAATCATTTGGCAGATGAAATTTATGCCAAAGCAATTTCTACCGATCATGCTGCTTTTACAGAAGCAGAAAAATCTGTGTCAGACATGATATCACATTTAATGAATATCAAAGGCAATCAAACAGTAGAAAGTTTTCATAAACGTTTGGGAAAGATCATGTGGGAGAAATGTGGAATGGCACGTAATACCGCAGGATTGCAGGAAGCCATCAAAGAGATACAGGCATTAAAAGCAGAGTTCTGGAAAGATGTAAAGATCCCTGGTGATATCAATGAGTTCAATCCTGAACTGGACAAAGCAAACCGTGTAGCTGATTTTATTGAACTGGGCGAACTGATGTGCAAAGACGCACTGCACCGCAATGAAAGTTGTGGCGGGCATTTCAGGGAAGAATACCAGACACCCGATGGTGAAGCATTGCGTGATGATGCCAACTTTATGTACGTAGCAGCATGGGAATATGCAGGCGAGAGCAACTGGAACCTGGAGAAAGAAACATTGCAGTATGATGTGATCAAACCAAGCCAGAGAAATTATAAATAAGCAACCTTCAAAATATTTCTGAATGGAACATTACAATATGAATCTGACACTGAAAGTGTGGAGGCAAAAAAATAACAAAGCGAAAGGATCATTCGAAACCTACCAGGTAAGTGATATCTCCAGCGAAATGTCGTTCCTTGAAATGTTCGATGTGTTGAATGAAAAGCTAATTCATGAAGGAAATGACCCTGTTGCATTTGATCATGATTGCCGTGAAGGTATCTGTGGCACCTGCTCTATGTATATTGATGGCAAGCCACATGGCCCTTGGCAGGCAAATACTACCTGCCAATTACATATGCGTGCTTTTCAAGATGGCGATACCATTGTTGTAGAACCCTGGAGGGCAAATGCTTTTCCGGTGATCAAAGATTTGGTAGTTGACCGTACTTCCTTCGACAGGATCATACAGGCAGGCGGATTTATTTCAGTGAATACGGGTAATGCCGTTGATGCCAACTCCCTTCCTATTGAAAAAGCAAAAGCAGATAGTTCCTTTGCTGCTGCCGCCTGTATTGGTTGTGGCGCTTGTGTTGCTGCCTGTAAAAACAGTTCTGCTATGTTATTTGTTGGCGCTAAAGTATCTCATCTTGCTTTGTTACCACAGGGAGAGCCTGAACAAAAGACACGTGTATTGGATATGATCGCGCAGATGGATAAAGAAGGTTTTGGTTCCTGTACACTTACAGGTGCATGTGAAGCAACCTGTCCTAAGGAAATTTCTATCATGAATATTACCAGGCTGAATAAAGAATATTTGGTAGCGAGTTTGGTATCAGAATAAGCTTCTATAATTTTCTTCCATGGATTACACTATTCCCCCCCATACACGAATCGGCCATGTACATCTCAAAGTATCTGACCTTGACAAAGCATTGGATTTCTATCACGGCCTTTTAGGATTCGAGATCACACAACGTTATGGTACACAGGCTGCCTTTATTTCTGCGGGAGGATATCATCACCATATTGGATTGAACACCTGGCATAGTAAAGGTGCTGGCCCTGCACCCATCAATGCACCCGGTTTATACCATACTGCTATTATTTATCCCACCAGAAAAGACCTTGCTCTTATATTTAAAAGATTGAGCGAGGCCAACTATCCTTTCACAGGCGCTGCAGATCATGGCGTTTCTGAAGCGCTTTATTTGAATGACCCTGATGGCAATGGCGTAGAATTGTATTGGGACAAACCTCCTAATCAATGGCCAGTGGATTCAGATGGACATTTAGCCATGGTCAATGACCGGCTTGATTTTCCTTCCCTGCTGGCAGAATTAGATGAGCATGAGTAACCATTTTTTTCGCTTTAAACAATTTACCATCTACCAGGACAAGTGTGCGATGAAAGTATGTACTGATGCCTGTCTCTTTGGTGCATGGCTGGCGAAAATATCTTTACCTGAAGAAGCAAATCCTTTAGACATAGGTACAGGAACGGGTTTGCTTTCATTGATGGTGGCGCAGGCATTTCCTGGAATGATGATAGACGCTGTTGAAATTGATTTATCTTCAGCCGGGCAGGCAACTGAAAATTTTACTGCTTCTCCCTGGAAAGAAAGATTGCATTTGATACAGGCTGATGTGAAGGAATATGCTTTTTCAAAAAAGTATTCATTCATTTTTTCCAATCCACCTTTTTTTGAGAACGACCTGCAAAGCCCGGATGAAAAAAGAAATATCGCATTGCATGGAGATGCATTGGATCTTGGGGGATTGATCGCTGCTGTTAAAAATAATTTAGCTGAGGATGGCATGTTTGCGGTGCTGTTACCTTACCATCGTTCTGAATACTTTGAAAAATTATGTTTATCTAATGATTTTTATTTGAAGGAAAAGGTGTTGGTGAAACAAACTCCTGCCCATTCTTATTTTAGGGCGATGCTTTTATTTTCTGCGAAGCCTGCTACTGCAACAATTTCAGAAATAACGATCAGGGATGAGAGGAATGAATATAGTGCTTCGTTTGCTGATTTATTGAAGTGTTATTATCTCAATCTGTAGGTTTCACGCAAAGGCGCCAAGGGGCAAAGTTCGCAAAGAAAGGCTTGGCGTCTTTTTTTTCTTTGCGTCTTTGCGTGAAATTTTTTCTTCACATTCCGTAATCTTTTAGATAACTAAAGGGTTCTGTCAATTCTCCATCTTTCAATATCATCCCTCTCTCTGTCACTTCACTCCCACCCTGCCGTATATCTCCTAACACATGTTTTATCAATTGCTCCCCAAAATACCGGCTTGCATCTCTTGGCAATTCATTTGGAAGATTACCCACTGCCATCAGATCAATACTTCCCTGTAAATAAGGTTTTGTTTTTTCTCCGGTTATTTTATCAATTCCATACACTGGCTCTTCCTTTGTTCCATCACCTAAATTAAAAGGGATGCTACCTCCCTTATCATCTGTAATATCTGCAATAGTTTGAATACTGAGGTCTTTTCGCTTCAATATATCCATTCCAAATAGGCGGGGAATATTCTTATCCCAAAAAATTCCGTTCATTAAAATATCTGTATGCGCACAATACTCTTCAAATACAGAAATGTATTGATCGGGATAGTGGTGAAAATCATCCCGTGAATATTTTCCGGTTTCTGCATGACGGTAGAGATCGCTGCCTTTTAAATGCACATACACAGGGTAAGAAAATTTTCTGCTCAAATATTCGCCTGGTTCCACTTCCTGAACATCCATCAGGTTCATCACTTCCAGGATTCCGTGTGCCACTCTTCCGCTACCGGTAACAGCCACTTTTATATTCGGAAGTTTTAAACCAAAATAGGTATGTATCAGTTCGCGGTAATCTTTTACTTTATACACTCTGTCCAGTTTAAATTCTCCCGTTCTCTTTCCATAAGCCATCATTCCATTGTGTGCACCTACAATGCCTGCAAAGAATCCAAATCCAATGATACGCTGGCCATCTTCATGTTCAAGGCATTCATAATCAATTAAAGTGATCTTCTTCTCTATCATTGCCTGGAACATGGCTTTGTTCTGTGGCTGCTTTTTACGGGTGTGTGAGAAAAACAGGTAAGTCTTACCCGCCAGAAGCATATCTATCGGCACTTCCTTGATTCCCAATAACAGATCACATCCACTCATATCTTCTTTTATCTCCATTCCGGCAAGGGCATATTCGGTATCATCAAAACAGCGATGAGGAGAGGGTTGTACGATGATCCTGATATCATGAAAATGAGTAGCCAGCCACCGGCATTGTGCAGGCGTAAGCGCTACCCGGTTATCTGCGGGAAGTTTTCCTTCTTTAATAAGTCCGATCACTAACATTCAGGCTAATTTTGTGTGAAGATAATTTTTATTTCCCTGCGGGGATGAATGATACATATTCAATGAATTATTTCGAATTATACGATATACCTGTAAGCCTCTATGTTGATCCCGCAATGATCAAACAGAAATTCTATGCACTCAGCAGGAAATACCATCCCGATTTTTTTACCAATGGAACAGAGCAGGAACAGGAAGAAGTGCTGGAGCGTTCTTCCATGGTAAACAAAGCATTCAAGACATTCAGTAATCCCGATCATACTATAAAATATGTTTTGCAATTAAAGGGTTTACTGGAGGAAGAAGAGAAATACCAGTTGCCGCCCGATTTTTTAATGGAGATGATGGAACTGAATGAACAGCTGGAGGAGAACCCGGCCGAAACATCAAAAAATATTGATCAACTATCTACACAAATATATGAGCCTGTTAAAAAAATTGTGGAACAGTATCAGGAAGGTGCTGTTTCCGAAAAAGAGTTGCTGCGAGTAAAAGAATATTATTACAAGAAAAAATACCTCAATAGGATACTTGCGGGAATGAAATGAAGGAATTTCACGCAAATCCCGAAGCTTCGGGAGCAAAGAAAAAAAGGCGCAAAGTTTTCTTTGCGATCTTTGCCCCTTGGCGCCTTTGCGTGAAACCCAAGTCAACTTTTCAGGTCTAGTAGCCCAAATATTTTTTCTGCGAAATTCCAAACGCCATCATCTTCTCATACAACGCAAGCCTTGAAATACTCATTGCATCTGCCAATTCCTGGTGAGTTTTGGTAGAAGAAAGATGTTTTTCGATTCGCTGCTTTTCTTCAAAAAGTGTTTCACGTACTTTCATTAACAGTTTCCCTAAATTATTTTCTCCGGTTCCATTGCAAACACCCCAGAAAGTATCATTCCATGTATTCCCTTCAATTAATTCAGCATTGCCGGTTGACATTAGCGCCCTTGTCAACAGCGGTTCTCTACCGCCAAATTTCAGGAATAACAGTTCTTTCATCACTTGTAATTTTTTGGGTATTGACCAAGTAACAGCCGGTTTCATATCATGAGCAGCCAGCCATTCTTTTGCTTCTCCGGGTGTTGGGCATGACTGTATCATCATTTTTGCTGAAGGGTCATCTGTCCTGGAAGCAGCATAAGCATGCTCCAAACTTGGGTAGACAAGCCCTTCCCAGACAATAGTGCAGGGCCAGAAATTGGAGAGAAATCTATGATTTTCCTGGAATGTGGTGATGGGTTGCATTAAACTAAGTTTAAGAACAAGCAATAGTACGCATTGTTATAAAATACCTCAAGAGGATTTTGGAGGGTATTAAGTGATACACTAATATTGCAGCCCAATTCAATGCCCAGATGGCGGAATTGGTAGACGCGCTAGACTCAAAATCTGGTTATCGCAAGGTAGTGCAGGTTCGATTCCTGTTCTGGGCACAAAATTTCAAATGAAGAGTTATACGACAAGTATGGCTCTTTTTTTATGCCCTGGACTATGTTATGGAGAAATGCAAGGCTACTTACACATAGTACAAAAGGACTATTTTAATCCACTAATGGAAAATCTACGTTTGTAAAAATTAAAATCATGAAAAAAATTATTACACTTGTTTGCATTGTTTGCGTGTTCAACGCGAATTCACAGGTTAGTTTCGGCGTAAGGACAGGCCTCGCTCTTGCCAATACGTTCGGCCATAGTTACGATAACCCTACTTTTCGAACCGGATTTTACGGTGGCATCTATCTGCATGTACCTGTTCACAAAAACCTGTCTTTCGAACCCGGAATACTATTTTGCCAAAAAGGTGATAACAGCAATATTTATATAAGGGATGCTTATAGTGTCCAATTTACTTACCGCAAGAAAGAAACAGAAAATTACATAGAGGTACCTCTGCTGGCAAATGTAAGGATAGCCCCAAAATGGAATATCTTGTTCGGGCCACAGGTTTCATTTTTAGTATCAGCCAATTCCCTCGACAATTTTGGCCCTACCAGGGTAGATATTTATAATGAAATACAACACACAATGGTAGGTTTAATAAGCGGCATAGGTTATCACCTCTGGAAACGCATTGGATTTACTCTTCAGTATGATGTAGACCTTACTGTTCACACTGAGTCTTACAGTGATGTAAGACACCAGGTAATTCAGTTGGGCATGGATTTTAGATTATAGAGTTGGTAAAAAATTACAAGTCATGCAGGCAGGAATTCCTGTTCTGGAAATAAAGCCGGTGTTATAACGCCGGCTTTATTATCACCTCAAAATAGTCACAGATCCCGAAAAAGGTATTGAAGTCGCCGTAGCCTTAATCACATAATAATAAACACCTATCGGCAACGGCTGGCCATTAAAATTTCCATCCCATTCTTTTGTCAACCCCGTTCCACTAAAAACAAGCTGCCCATAGCGGTTGAATACCATGATAGATGCACCGGGCTGCGTAGTTAAATAAGGTATATGCCATGTATCATTGATTCCATCGCCATTGGGCGTAAACGCATTAGGCACATCCAGTTTTACAATTGTAATATATGAGGTTGCGCTAACAGCACATCCGCCAATACCTGTAAGCAATAAAGTATAACTGATATCACTGGGTGGCTGCGCCACGGGATTAGCTGTGGTAGCGCTGTTTAAATAAGTGGCTGGTGTCCATAAGAATTGCAAATTGGTTCCATAATAATACATTGAATCGAGCTGGATGCTCCCACCCTGTAACATAAAAAAATTGGGAGATAAATATAAAAAAGGATAAGGGCTTACTACAATTGATCTGTACGTTGTATCACTCACACATCCATGCTGGTCATAAAAAAATAGACTAATGGCAAAGGAACCCGAATCAGTAAATGTCTTTGCAGGGTTTTGTAATGAAGAAGTATTTCCATTTGCAAGGTTCCAGTTCCATTGCACGGGGTTGCCATTGCTCTTATCTGTAAAAGAAACAAGATCATTTACACAGATACTGTCTTTAGAAGAGGAGAAATCCGCATGCGGTTGCGGGTAAACAGTATTCAGCGTTTGTGTTAGGGAGTCGCTGCAATTATCTTTTGAAGTTACTTTTAATGAAACAGTGTAAGGCCTGGCGGCGGTATATCTATGTACAGGATTTTTTAAGAGGGAAGGAGTCATATTATTAACATCTCCAAAATTCCATACATAACTAAACAATGCCTGTGAATTAT
Source organism: uncultured Chitinophagaceae bacterium (assembly GCA_903884185.1). Classification (GTDB taxonomy): domain Bacteria; phylum Bacteroidota; class Bacteroidia; order Chitinophagales; family Chitinophagaceae; genus CAISDV01. The sequence continues at coordinate 9,428 of CAISDV010000045.1, forward strand.
CTGCTATTGTTGATGAATCATAAAATTGCGCACTGCCAACAGGCAAACAAATTGTTGCAGGCAAAGAGAATTTTACTACGGGCAAGGGACTAACTACTACAATGATGGCATTACTTGGGTGACTCATCTCACCCAGTGAATTAGATACTACCACCGTATAAGTTCCCGAAACAGAAGCAGAATAAAATTGTGTATTAGCTCCTGCAATGGCCACTCCGTTCTTATACCATTGATTACCCACAGTTGAACTTGATGTAAAAGAAACAGTTTGTCCCTGGCATAAGTTAGGCGGCCCTGAACTTGTGATAGTTGGATCAGGGAGCGGGATGACAGCTATGTTTACTATGGCCGTTACATTGCCCCCACTATTTGTTGCAGTAATTGTATAATTTGTTGCAGGGGAAATTACAGTTGGTATTCCGCTGATAACACCGGTTGTTGAGTTGATAGTTAATCCCGATGGCAATGCAGGACTGATACTATAACTGATAACAACTCCTCCACTTACCGTTGGGCTCAAAGGGGCGATCACCACACCTTTTATAAAAATATCTGGCGTGGTATAACTTAATGCAATGGGTGCAATATCATTAACAGTAATGTTTACAATGGTGGTAACGCTACCTCCGGTATTGCTTGCAGTGACGGTATAGTCTGTTGCAACTGATACTGCAGTGGGTGTTCCACTGATGATCCCTGTTAAGCTGTTTAAACTTAATCCGGCAGGCAATGCAGGGCTGATACTATAATTACTGACGACACCTCCACTTATTGTTGGAACAAGAGGCGTGATGGCAGAATTCTTTATATAAACATCCGGTGTGGTATAGCTTAACCCCAATGGCGGGAATACAGGAACACTATGAAATACAGAAACAGTATTGCTGTTATAATTGGCAACAACAATATCAGGTTTACCATCTCCATCTATATCTCCGATAGCCACTGAATACGGCGCATTGCCTGTTCTGAAATCCACTTTTGCACGAAGAGAGCCGGCATTAATACTGCCATTGGTACTTGTATTGCGAAATACTGAAATGTTGGCGCTGTCTTCGTCAGCAACTACCACATCAGGTTTGCCATCTCCATCCAGGTCTCCCATAGCTACTGAAAAAGGCAAGGCATTGGTTGCAAAATCAGTCTTGCCGGTAAAAGAACTTGAAGTGATGCTGCCTGAACTGCTGGTATTACGAAATACTGAAATGGTATTATTACTTTCATTCACCACTACCAGGTCAAGTTTATTATCACCATCTATGTCGCCAATAGCTACTGAATAAGGCAAAGGGCCGGTTGCAAAATCAACCTTCACATTAAAAGAACCGGAATTGATCGCACCAATGATACCTGCATTGCGAAATACTGAAAAAGTATTATCTCGGCCATTGGCAACTACCATATCAGGTTTACCATCTCCATCCATATCTCCGATGGCAACATAAAAAGGCAATTGGCCAGTGGCAAAATCAACTTTTGCAGCAAAAGAGCCTGAAGTAATATTACCGACATTGCCAATGTTCCGAAATGCTGAAACAGTGCTGGCAGAATTGTTGGCTATTACCAGGTCGGGTTTGCCATCTCCATCTATATCGCCAATCGCTGCTGAAACAGGATTGATACCTGTAACAAGATCGATCCTGGAAGCAAAACTGATGTTCCCGCCGGTACTTGTATTGCGAAATATTGAAACAGTGTTTGATGTACTATTAACTACGACCAGGTCGGGCTTGCCATCTCCATCAATGTCTCCAATAGCTACTGAAACCGGGTTAATACCCGTAACAAAATCAGTTTTAGCAGCAAAAGAACCCGAATTGATAGTGCCACTAATGCTGGTATTGCGAAGGATTGAAATCGTGGATTCACTATAATTGGCTACCGCCAGATCCGGCTTACCATCGCCA
>CAISDV010000046.1 GCA_903884185.1 uncultured Chitinophagaceae bacterium
CTGTAATGGTTTTGGGAAGCGTATCAGTTTTTGTATCATTAGTTGCGGCGTGTGAAGAGCGGCTAAGCAATCCTAACGCCTTTCTTGCAATACCCGGGCTCATGGGTGCACCACCTTCTTCCATAATGGTATGAACAGAAGAGGCCAGTACAGCAGGGGGCTCGTGTTTCAATAAATAACCTGAAGCGCCTGCACGGATGGCTTCAAATACTTTTTCATCGTCATCAAAAACAGTGAGTACTATAAAATGTATTTGAGGATACAAGGCTTTGGCAATTCCAATTGTCTCAATGCCGTCTAATTCAGGCATTTCTATATCCATGAATATTACCTGTGGCAACATGTGATGGGGCAGGCCTTTTAATTGTTCTAAACATAACCGTCCATTGGCAGCAGAGAATACCAGTTCAAAGCCTTTGCACTCTTTTATTTTCTGCAAAAAAGAATGGAGATAAGTTTTATTGTCTTCTGCAACGGCAATTAAATAATTCATAAGAAAATATTTAAACATACGGGATACGATATGTTTGTATCCTGATGCAAAGTTCCGGTCATGCAAGCAAAACAGAATAGTAAAATTGTACTATACTGTTGGATGAATGATTACACTTGTTCCATGCGGTTCATTGGGCAACCATTCAATTTCCCAGCCCGCTTCTTTGGCCCTGTTCTTCATATTGAATAAGCCATTTCCGCCACCACTATTAGCGCTGGCTGCTGTCATACCCCTGCCATTATCACTGATCTTTACTTCCCATTGATTGGGATGCCCTTTAATGCTCACTGTTACGCGGCTGCAGCCACTATGCTTTAATGCATTGTTGATGGATTCCTGCAATGTCTGGAAAAGATGAAACCCCTGTGATGGAGTTAATAAATGATCCGTCTCTACATTTTCCTGCACATCAATAGAAACAGAAGGGTAGCTGGATTCTATCCTATGTATAAATACTTTAATGCGGTCGCTCACCGCCGTTAATGGCAACGCTTCTTTTTTCAATGCCCAGATGGTATCGCTTAATTCAGCAACAATGGCATTGGAGTTATTATGCAGTTCCTGCAAAGCGCTGATATCTATCGTATCTTTTTCCATCGAAGAAATACGATTCAGGTTGGATGCAATGGAAGCTGCATAAGCACCCAGGTTATCATGCAGATCAGCCGCGATACGTTTCCTTTCTGTTTCTTCGGCTTCTGCAACAGCTTTTGTTGCTTTTTGTTTTTGCCTTTTTTTATATGCCTTAAAAACAAGCCAGGCAGATAGAGAGGCAAGCAGGAAAAGCAGGATGGAAGAATAAATAAAATAATCTTTTTTTACAAGATCAAATTGCTGGTGGATGATGGTATTCTCTTTTTTCTGCACTTCATATTTGGTCTGCAGATCAGCCATTGCCTCAGCAGAATTATTTTGATACAAAGAATCTTTCAGTGCAACGATCTTTTCCAATGTTTCGCTATACCTTTTATAATCTTTTGCTTTGCTGTAATTCCAGGCAAGTGCATCATACAAAAAAGGAAGTTTAGCTGCCAGGTGTTCCTTTGCCATATCAATGGCTTTCAAGCTTACATCTATCCCTTTTTTAGGCTGATTAACATTGTAGTAATACATTGCCAGTACACCCATATCAGTAACGATATCGGGTAGGTTTCCGATCTTTTTTCTCACTTCAATGGCTTCTTTCAGTGATGCTTCAGCTTCAGGATATTTTTTATTATCCATCAGATAGCCGGCATAGAAACCCAATCCATTGGCAAGGTCTGTCAGGTTCTCATTTGTACGGGCATATTGTAATGAAGTACGGATATATGATTCCGAAGAATCAGTGCGGTCAAGCATATTATACATCACCGCAGCATTGGTAAAGAGATAGGCTGTCTTTTTCCGGTATTGGGGGTTGACAGAAAATTTTATTGCCTGCAGAAATTGGTTGAGTGCATCTCTTTTATCACCCATCCTGTCTTTCACTGAGCCAATAGCTCCCAGGCAAATGGCTTCATTCAAACTGTCTTTAGCTTGTTCTGTTTCACTCAGAAGCCCGTAATAAATGGAAAGCGCCTGTTTATAATCCTTTTTGCGCATCAGGCATCTCCCTTTCAGCAAATTGAATTTTATATAGGCTGAGGGATGAGGCGTTTTAGTGAAAACAGTTTCATTATCCGCGATGATCTTTTCTGCACTGTCAACAAGCGCTTTCTGGTAAAAACTATTCGCCAGGTAATAATCAGCAACCAGGATATTACTACTGTTCTTTTGCGCTGCTGCCAGTTGCTTTGCGAGTAGTGCATATTGTTGAAGCGTATCAACATTCAGCGATTCCGTCTCCTCGCACAAAGAAAAAACAGCGCTTAATTTTTCATTGGCATCTTTTGCATTCGCTATGGCTTTTTTGATAGAAGTAATTCTTGCCGTTTGCCCCAAACAAAAGCAACAAAATGTAAATAGGTAGATAAGTAGAAAGAGTGGCTTGTGAAAAGATGTCCGGATTGTCATAGTGGGCATAATAAATCTCTGGTAATATATCACAAAGCCCTTAAAAAAAAGAATATGAAGATGGAAATAGTGGGAGAGAGGTTTTATTATATTTCTTTGAGCATCCAGATGGCGCAATAACCGTGGCCGCTATCGCCCATCGGGCCATCAAGGTAAGTAAATCCAAATTTTTCATAGACACTGAGTGCTTTCTTTAATTCGGGCATGCTTTCCAGGTATATTTTCGTGTAACCTAATTGCTTTGCAGAGTCAATGCATTTTTCGATAAGCATCCTTCCCAGCCCCAATCCTCTGGCTTCTTTCGATAGATACATTTTCACCAGCTCACAAACACCATCAGGCAAACCTTTGGTGGGATAGATACCCGCGCCGCCCACTATCTTTCCATGAGACTCAGCAATAAAATATTTGCTTTTGGGGTTGGATTGAAATACATCAGATAAATGATCGGTCGTTTCATCAAAGTAAACGGTACCGGGTTTATTCACGCCAAATTCTTCCATGCTTCTGCGGATGATATTTGCGAGAGTCGCATTATCAGAAGAAACAATATTCCGTGTGAAGATATCCATATTATCCTTTCCTGAATTTTTTGTAAGCATTGATCAGGCCGTTGGTAGAAGCATCATGTGCAGAAACCTTTTCCTCATTTTCCAGTTCGGGTAAAATATTTCCTGCCAATTGTTTCCCTAATTCCACTCCCCATTGGTCGAAGCTGAAAATATTCCAGATAACGCCCTGTACAAATATCTTGTGTTCATACATAGCGATCAGGTTACCCAAAGAATAAGGCGTGATCTTTTTTACCAGGAACGAATTGGTTGGCCTGTTGCCAGTGAATATTTTAAAAGGAGCGATCTTTTTAATTTCATCTTCACTCTTACCCGCTTTCATCAATTCTACTTTCACTTCATTTTCTGTCTTGCCATTCATGAGCGCTTCGGTCTGCGCAAAAAAGTTACTTAATAATTTTACATGATGATCCCCGATAGGATTATGGCTGATGGCTGGTGCAATAAAATCGCAGGGTATCAAAAGCTTTCCCTGGTGTATAAGCTGATAAAAAGCATGCTGTCCGTTGGTTCCTGGTTCGCCCCATATCACAGGGCCTGTGGCATAGCTTACAGGGTTGCCCGTTCTATCAATGCTCTTACCATTGCTTTCCATATTTCCCTGCTGGAAATAAGCCGCAAAGCGGTGCATATATTGATCGTAAGGAAGTATGGCTTCACTCTGTGCATCAAAAAAGTTAGTGTACCAGATGCCAATCAGTGCCATTAAAACAGGAATATTATTTGTAAATTTTTCTTTCCTGAAATGCTCGTCAACTGCATAAGCGCCTTTGAGCATTTGTTCGAAATTTTCATAGCCAACGGTCAATGCAATAGAAAGCCCGATAGCGCTCCAGAGAGAATATCTTCCACCTACCCAATCCCAGAATTCAAACATATTGGCCTTATCAATCCCAAATTTTACTACTTCTTTCTGATTGGTGCTTAATGCCACAAAATGTTTGGCAATATGCGTTTCATCCTTTGCCTGTTCCAATAACCACGCACGTGCTGTTTGCGCATTGGTCATGGTTTCCTGGGTGGTGAATGTTTTGGATGCAACAAGGAACAGTGTTTCTTCGGGTGTTACTTTCTTCAATATCTCTGCTATCTGGCTTCCATCAACATTGCTTACAAAAAAAGCTTCTATTCCTTTTGTCCAATAGGAGCGTAAGGCTTCGGTCGCCATCACCGGTCCAAGGTCGCTACCGCCAATACCTATGTTGACAATATATTTTATTTTTTTTCCGCTATAGCCTTTCCATTTTCCGCTATGTACTTCTTCGCAGAATTTTTTCATGTGTGTCTGCACTTTTCTAACAAGTGGCATCACATCTTTTCCTTCCACTAATATTGGTGTGTCTGAAAAGTTTCTTAATGCAGTGTGTAATACAGAACGGTTCTCGGTTTCATTGATCCGGATACCCGCAAACATATCGTGGATCGCATCTTCCAGCTTACAATCTTCAGCTAACTGCAATAACAACTGCAATGTTTTTTGGTTGATTAGATTCTTGGAATAATCAAAAAGAATATCCTCAAAACGGAGAGAGAATTTTTTAAATCTTTCGGGTTCCGCAGCAAAAAGGTCTTTGATGTGTGCGCGGTTCATCTCGTCCTCATGATGCTTCTTTAGCAGGAACCAGGCTTGTGTATTCGTAGGATTGATCTTAGGTAGCATAGTATGAGATGACAGTTAATTTGATCGGATCTATAAAGCCCTGATGGCGGCAATGGTTTGATCTACCATTGCCGGGCTGATATCCAGGTGCACCACCATCCGCACATGTGTGGCAGATATGGCGAACATCAGGATATCTTTTTCCTTCATTTTTTCAGTGAATTGTTTAGGTGTCAGCCTTCCCTTTACTTCAAATATGATAATATTGGTTTCCACAGGCAGTATCTCACCTGTGAAATCTTTCTCCTGTAGGGCTTTTGCTATTGCCTTTGCATGGGTATGGTCTTCTGCAAGCCTGTTGATATTATTTTCCAGGGCATAAATTCCGGCAGCCGCTATCACACCCGCCTGCCGCATACCTCCGCCAAATACTTTTCTAACACGTCTTGCTTTTTTAATAAAGTCGGCCGGCCCCAATAATACGCTACCAACCGGGGCACCCAATCCCTTGCTCAGGCAAATGGAGATGGTATTGAAGATAGCTCCATGTTGTTTAGCTGTTTCATCCTTTGCCACCAGGGCATTGAATAGCCTGGCCCCATCAAGATGCAGCTTTAAATTATTTTGAAGGCATACTTCTTTAATCTGCTGAATATCAGTCATATCATAGCAACTTCCGCCGCCTCTATTAGCTGTATTTTCAAGTGAAACAAGGGTAGAAACTGCCTTATGTACATCATCCGGGTTAATAGAGGCCTTTACTTGTTCTGCATTAATGCGGCCACGGTCTCCCTCAATCAGTCTTACAGAACATCCGCTGTTAAAAGCTATCCCACCACCTTCATACTGGTAAATATGTGAGAGTTTGTCGCAGATCACCTCATCACCCGGCTGGGTATGCACTTTAATGGCGATCTGGTTGGTCATGGTGCCGCTTGGGCAAAACAGGCCTGCTTCCATACCAAACATAGTGGCAGCAAGCTTTTCAAGCTGGTTTACAGAGGGGTCTTCGCCAAAAACATCATCACCCAAAGGTGCTCTGGCCATTGCATCCGCCATCCCTGGACTTGGGCGGGTTACGGTATCGCTTCTGAAATCAATCATAGGTTTGCGAAGATAAATGCTACATCAACAACTTTTTCAAAGTTCCTGCGTTTATATTGGCGTATGTTTTATGCCCAAATGATCAAGTTTTTCCACAAAAGCTGTGACAATTGGCTGTTTGGACGTAACTTTGCACACATTTTTCAGATAGATAGTAGCAATATTTAACGCTTTTGCTGCAACGAGTTCCCCTGTTTTAGCGTCTAATTGTTGTTCTTAAAAGATACCATCGAATATGAGGCAGTTAAAAATAGCAACGCAGATCACCAATCGCGATTCCCAGGCAGTAGAAAAGTACCTCCAGGAGATATCAAAGATCCCCATGATCACCCCGGAAGAAGAGACCACCCTTGCCCAGAAGATCAAAATGGGCAACCAGAGGGCATTGGATAAGTTAGTACAGGCCAATTTACGTTTCGTAGTATCCGTGGCCAAGCAGTACCAGCACCAGGGACTTTCCCTGAGCGACCTGATCAATGAAGGTAATCTTGGTTTGATCAAAGCCGCACAGCGTTTTGATGAAACAAAGGGTTTTAAATTTATTTCTTATGCGGTTTGGTGGATCCGTCAGTCCATTCTACAGGCTTTGGCAGAACAGGGCAGGTTGGTACGTTTACCACAGAATAAGATCGGTACCTACAATAAGGCCAATAAAGCATACATGGCTTTTGAACAGGAGCATGAGCGTGAACCTTCTACTGAAGAATTGAGTGAGATACTGGAAATGAGTGAGACAGAGATCAACAACATATTCCAGAGCAATACCCGTCATACTTCTCTCGATGCACCTGTGCACGAAGCAGAAGATGTGGCAATGGGCGATCTGCTCGAAGGAAGTGATGACACAGATGAGGATGTAATGAAAGATTCGCTGCGCGAAGAAATACGCCGTGTATTAAAATCACTCAGTCCGCGTGAAGCCGAAATAGTGAACGCTTATTTTGGATTGGATGGAGAGAATGGTGTAACGATAGAGCAGATAGGAATGAAGTACGATCTTACCAAAGAACGTATTAGGCAGATCAAGGAAAGGGCCATCAAGCGTTTACAGAAAGCACGATACAGCAATGCTTTGAAAGCATATTTGGGATAGTAATTTTTAGTGATACCCGGAACCCTGATATCTCATCGGGGTTTTTTTATGCATAAAAAATAATGCAAAAGATACTATCAACCCAAATCTTTTGTACATTTCATTTGTAGCAGCAAAAAATCATTCTTTTAATAACAAGCTATGAAGAAACTATTATTGATTGCAGCAATCTTTACTGGGCTTATTGCAAATGGGCAGGAGGACTATAAAATCCATATAAATGATACTGTCATTAATGTTTCCCTTAATTCAAACTATGAGTTAATGATAGGGGGTAAAAAAATAAAATTTTCATTGCTTGTTAATGATACCCTTTCCTATAACGATGATCTTTATCAGTTTAAATATCCCAAGGACTTTAAAATTTCTAAAACCAAGATCTCAGAAGGGGCTGAACAACTAATACTAATCTCAGGGGAAGGTTCCGGGATCATTCTCCAAAAGTATTCAAACCTCAATCCTACTAAATTAAATGAAGTGATGTTGGATGAAATGATTAAGGAGAGCTTGAATTATGGTTATGAACTGAAACGTGCCGATTATAAAAGGACATTAGCCTCAGGGCAAACTATTGATGTTATAAAAGCCGTATTAAAATATAAAGATGATATCGGTATCTACGAAGTAGCATCGATTGGTAAGAAAGATGAAGGGATTTTAATAGTAACTATGTTACTGGATGACAAGAAAACAGATCAGGGACGAAAAATAATTGATCTGTTATGGAATTCATTGCTATTCAAATAAGCGGTTTTGCTGGAGTTATGTTTTATTACAAACTTCATTTCCTTTGAGAGCCTTAAAACAAAATCCCTCCGTTATTCACGAAGAGATCTTTGGTTTTCATTGGTATGATGGGATAATTGGGAATCTTATTGTTCGCGTATCAGTTTTAATAATTCATCCAGCTTAGGTTCCAGTATGATCTCTGTTCTGCGGTTATTGGCACGGCCTTGCGCTGTATAGTTTACATCAACCGGATCAAAACGGCTTTTTCCACTGGCTGTTACTCTTTCAGGATCTAATTTGTAGCCATTGGTCAACACCCTTACTATGGAAGTGGCTCTTGCCACACTCAATGCCCAGTTGTCTTCATAACGCGCATCTTTAATTGGAATTGAATCTGTATGCCCTTCAATGTTTACATTAATATCCGGGCTGGCTTGAAGCACACTGGCTAATTGTCCCAGTGCATCCCTGCCTTTAGGGTTTACTACCGCACTACCGGAAGGGAACAGAAGGCTTTCCTGCAGGCTTACATAAACTTTACCATCTTTTATGCGGATAGATAATTCATTGGAATTGAAATTTACCAAAGCAGCGGCCATTTTCTTCCGCAGTTCTTCGGTTCTGTTCCTCTGCTGGTTAATGAGTGCCTGCAATTGTTCCAATCTTCTTTGCTGATCGGCTATTTGCTGCTGGCTCAGGTTCACCTGTTGCTGGCTTGCATTCAGTCTGCCTGCTGCATCGGCACGGGTAGCATCTAATTGCTGCTGTAATTGTTTCCTGGCATCTTCAAGTCTGGAAAGATTGCTTTTAGCGTTTGAAAGGTCATTTTGCATACTGTTTGCCGACTGGTTCAGTTCGTATATTCTGTGTGCCTGTCGTTCACTATCGGACCGAAGTTGCTGTATAGTGCTTTGTGCTGTCGTTAATTCCCTGCTTGGACCGCAGGAAGCGAATAGCAGGACAATAGACAAATAGAGCCCTGCTTTTATGTAACTGTTTTTCATAGTATATTTTTGTGAGAATAGGAAAATATCATGCCAGAGATGTTCCCGCACCTGTATGGCTTAACTTTGCAGGGCCGGTAGGCAGATTATCCCCAAACAAATACCATTGTGTAAAAACGGGTGGGGCGATGCTGTGAAGGAGTGATATTTTTGCCCGGTTTAAATAACAAGTAAGGAAATGTCAAACGAGATAGAAAAAGTACACGTGCTCATCATAGGTTCAGGGCCTGCGGGCTATACCGCCGCTATTTATGCTGCACGCGCCAATCTGAAGCCTGTTCTGTACCAGGGAATACAACCGGGCGGACAACTTACTATTACAACTGAAGTAGAAAACTATCCTGGTTATGCCAATGGTGTTCAGGGGCCTGAGATGATGGTGGATTTTGAAAAGCAGGCTGCGAGGATGGGTGCCGATATTCGTTACGGGCTTGCTACTAAAACTGATTTCTCAAAACAGCCATATAAAGTTTGGATAGATGAGGAAAAAGAAATTGAAGCGGATGCTGTGATCATAGCAACCGGTGCAAGTGCCAAATGGCTGGGGATTGAAAGCGAACAACGCCTGAATGGTTTTGGCGTGAGTGCTTGTGCAGTGTGTGATGGTTTCTTTTTTAAAGGAAAGGAAGTGGCCATAGTTGGTGCAGGTGATACGGCTGCTGAGGAAGCGTTGTATCTTTCAAAACTTTGCCCTGTTGTACACATGATCATTCGCAGGGAACAAATGCGCGCCAGTAAAGTGATGCAGGAAAGAGTATTAAAAACACCTAATATAAAGGTCTACTGGAATAGTGAGACTGATGAAGTACTTGGCGAACATAAAGTAGAAGGTGTTAGGCTGAAGAACTTAGTTACCGGAGAGAAGCAGGAAATACCGTTACATGGATTTTTTGTGGCGATAGGCCATGAACCTAATAGTAGTATTTTTAAGGAGTGGCTTGATATGGATGAAACAGGCTATATAAAAACGATGCCAGGCACCAGTAAAACCAATATTGAAGGGGTATTTGCTGCAGGTGATGTGCAGGACAGGACCTACCGCCAGGCAGTAACTGCTGCAGGCAGTGGATGTATGGCGGCATTGGATGCAGAAAGATGGCTGGGTGCAAAAGAGCACGGATAGAAATACTCAGTAAAAAACGCCAGGATATTAGGTTTAAAAACGGTTGTGGAATACATAACCGTTCTTTTATTTTGGGGGAGTACTTGCATATGATAAAAATTGCCTTGGTAGAAGATCATGTAGTTATACGCAGAAGCCTTGCTCTGCTGATTGGCAGTTTCCCGGATTGCATGATAGTCATCGAAGCGTCTGACGGTAGTGACCTCATCGATAAACTGTCTGTACATCCTTTACCCGATATCGTTTTATTGGATATTGCCATGCCTGGAATGGATGGAGTGGAAACAGCCAAGTGGTTAAGACAGAATCATCCCAAAATAAAGATCATAGCCCTGACCATGGTAGAGAATGATCTTGTAATTGCGCGCATGGTAAAAAATGGAGCCAGCGCATATATATTAAAAGACTGTGAGCCTAAAGAATTAAAGGCAGCTATTTTGCAAGTACACAAAAAAGGCCACTATTATAACGAGTGGATGACTGCCAAGATGAGAAGTAAAAAGGATGTGAGGGTAATGGTGAATGAGAAAGAAATATCTTTTCTGCGTTTGATATGTACCGGGAAAGGATATAAAGAAATAGCCGAGGAAATGAA
>CAISDV010000047.1 GCA_903884185.1 uncultured Chitinophagaceae bacterium
CGGGATACGGGATGCGGGATTAAACTGCCATATCAGATGAAGCCATTGTTGGTTCCGGCAGTTATCAACCCCGTGTTTTAAAAATTGATATCAAATCGAGCCTAGCTTCATGTAAGAAATAAAAAAGTCAAAACGGTAACACGATAAAGAGGGTATATAACTTACTTCTCAACAACGGTAAGTGTTTGCTTCAACCACAATTCTCTTGAAGAAGATCCGATCATAATACGAAAATCACCCGGCTCTATCACGGTTTGCAATTTTTCGTTCAGCATTTGCAACATGGAAGGAGTGATATTGAATGATACTGTTTTAGTTTCACCGGCATTCAAATGAATGCGTTGAAATCCCTTGAGCTCCAGTACCGGCCTCGCAACGGAAGACAATATATCCCTGATATATAACTGCACCACTTCATCTCCTTCCCTGTTCCCGGTATTGGTAATGGAGCAATACACTTTCACAGTTTCATTTGAATGAATTTGTTGTTTATCAAGACGAATAGCGCTGTATGCAAATTTTGTATAACTCAGCCCATATCCAAAAGGGAAAAGAGGCAAACCGCTTAAGTTGTTATAATCATCTCCCCGCCCGGTTGGTTTGTGATTATAAACAAGCGGCAATTGAGCTTCTGATAATGGAAAAGTAACAGGCAATCTACCAGCGGGATTATAATCGCCAAACAATACATCGGCCACTGCTCTCCCGCCCTCTTCGCCAGGATACCATACATCTATCAATCCGTTGATATTATATAGCCAGTTCTGTATCGTTACCGCGCTTCCGCCAACCAATACTACTACAACAGGCTTGCCTGTAGCTGAGATTTGTTTTATCAATTCTTCCTGGTGACCGGGCAATGAGAGCATGGCTCTGTCACGAAACTCGCCTTCTTCAATTCCGGCTACGATAATTGCTACATCAGCATTTTTTGCAGTGGCAACAGCGTCTTTTATTTTTTTATCCCAATCATTCACCACACCCATGTTCCATATTAAACGAATATGTGCATTGCCCATCGGTTCATAAAATTCAACACGGATATCATATTGTTTGTCTTTCTCAAAAACAAAATTGGCTAACTGTGTGCTATACGTTTGTTTGCGCCAGTTGTTGATCAATAGTTGATCATTGATGAACAGGCGATATCCATCATTTCCATCCAACCCAATTCTAAACATACCTGATTCGGGCGCCTTTAGTTTACCTGTCCACCTAACAGAATACTGATCGGCACTTAATAAAGTGTCGGGTGAATATAATGTCCAGTGAAAATCTATCAACTTATCAATTCTTGTCATGACAGGATCTGTTCCGGGGGTTAGCGTGGTAAAATATTCACCCTTCAGTCCACTCACTGCTTCTCCGTTAACAGATGTGCTCAAACAATTTCCCGGAATGGTTTTCCATTCATTCATCTTTCTGCCGCAACCTTCGGCATAATTTACGATGACATCTTTGCCCAGTTTTTCGCGGATCCCTTCCAGTATATTGATCTTGCCATTGCCCGGGCCACTGTATCCACCCAATCTTGCTTCCATTGCATCTATTCCGATCACTGCAAGGGAATGTATTTTTTTATCGATAGGTAAAATATTTTTTTCATTCTTCAGTAGAACGATCGATTCCAATGCGGCTGTTTTGGCAAGTGATTTATACTTTGCATTATTTACCCATTGCTCTGCTGTTTGCTCTGAAATGTATGGCTGATCAAATAATCCTAATTCAAATTTGGCCCTCAAGACCCTTGTTACCGCATCATCTATTCTTTCCTGATCAATTCCTCTATTTAAAAAAGGTGCAATGAATAATTTATTATGTGCATATGCCGTTTGAAAGATCACGTCTAATCCGTTGCTAATGGCTTTTTTCCTGCATCAGCATAATCTTTCGCTGTAAAGTGTAATACATTGGCGCCACCTACTGCACTTGCATCAGAGATCACGAATCCTTTAAAATGCCAGTCGCCCTTTAATTTTTTATTAAGCAACCAATCATTCGCAGTACTCGGGCTTCCATCCAGCGAATTATACGCTGTCATAATAGAACGCGAGCCACCTCTTTCAATAGCTGCTTTGAACGGAGGAAGAAATATTTCGTCAAGCAATCTTTCATTATAATGAATAGGGTAACTGTCGCGGCCACCATCACCTACATTGGCGATAAAATGTTTGGGTGTGGTAATGATACCTGATCTTTCAAAAGGCGAAACATAAGCAACGGCCATTTCGGAAGCAAGAAAAGGGTCTTCGCCATACGTTTCTTCCGTTCTACCCCAGCGAACATCGCTGGCAATATTGATCACCGGCGTTAGTACCTGCCTGATGCCCCGGACTTTTGTTTCTGTTGCAATGGCCAATGCCACTTTCCGCATCAGCACTGTATCCCAGCTTGCTGCCAAACCAATGGCCTGAGGGAATGAAGTGGCGCCACTGCGAACCAATCCGTGCAGCGACTCATCAAAAGCAATGATCGGGATCCCCAACCTCGACCGCTCAATAAAATATTTTTGAATGGTGTTGATCTTTTTAGCCAAACTCAATGCATTTTCTGAAGCACCATATTTTAATAGCTGGGCAGAAGCATCTGTGCCCTGGGGTGCTGCACTTACCTGGAAACCGAAAATGCCGTTTGCATATTTTGTTTCTTCTGCACCAGGTTCGCCCGGGATCATGAACAGTTGCCAGAATTTTTCTTCGGGGGTCATCCTTTTCAACAGATCTTTCACCCGTTCCTGTATTGGTAAATGAGCATTTTTATATGGCGCTACTGTTTGGGCACGTACAGTTGATACCACAATAAGCAACAGGCAAAGGATCAAATAGTATTTATTTCGGTTGATGGCCATTCGTGATGGGAAAGATAATGATCATTCTTTATCTTCAACAAAAGAACAGGATCATGCGAAACCTGCAAAAACTTTTCTTCCTTTTTTCTGCTGGCATGATCGTATTAGCTGCTGTCATGCCGTGTAATGCGCAGGAGAAAAGTATCCGCAATCATTATATAACAGATGCAGGAATTACGCATCTCAAGGTAACACGCAGCATGATCTATGTTCCGAATAATGAGTGGATGTATTCGCATCATCCTTCCATCACCCACTTTAAAAACAAGTTCATTGCTATCTGGTCCAATGGAATGAAGGATGAAGACGCTCCAGGGCAAAGAGTGGTATTTTCTTCTTCAACTGATTTTGTGCATTGGTCGGCTCCTCTAGCATTGGCCCATCCTTCTGTTTATCATAATGATACATTAAATGTTTTAACTGCCGCCGGCTTTCACCAGTTTCATGATACGCTGGTTGCTTATTATGGCGAATATTCTCCCAAAAAAACCAACACACATCTCTGGGCAAAGATCACAACTGATGGATCGCATTGGAGTGATGCCATGGATATGCATGTTCCCGTAAATCCCAATCATGGCCCACAAGCCATCAGTAACGGGCGTTTGATCATCAGTGGTAATTTTACGTTTCCTTATACGGATGATTACCGGGGGTTAAGCGGATGGAAGATGAGCAGTTTTTATGATGCCTCGTTATTTAAAGAAGATAACCCCGCCACTTTTTATTCACCTGCGGAAAAAAATAATTTACCACCACTCTGCGAAGGATCATTTTATGAAACCAACGATGGCATGTTGCATGCTTTATTAAGGGTTACGGGCAAGGGTTGGAAAGGAAAACTTTGGTTAACAGAAAGCAATGACAAAGGAATTCATTGGTCGGTACCCATTGAGACTGCCTTTACCGATAACGACAGTAAGTTTCATTTTGGCAGATTACCTGATAAGCGCTTTTACTATACTGGCATTCCCGATACCGCACATCATTATGCACGAACACCTTTGGTGCTGGCTATTTCAAGGGATGGGCTTTCTTTTGACCAGCAATATATTATTGCAGATGAGCCTTACCAGTTAAAAAAAGAAGGTTTATGGAAAGGAGGGCAATATGGCTACCCGCATACCTTCATTTACAAAGATTTTTTTTATGTGATCATTTCAAGGCAAAAAGAAGCAGTGGAAGTGATCAGGTTTTCATTAAAGCAATTATAAAATTTAGTCCAGATCTGCAAAATCAAATCGCATTGACCACTTCATTTCAACAAAATAGCAGGTGCTTATTAGCAGCATGTGATTGCGATTTGCACAGCTTCAAATAAATGCATAGCTTTAATGATTGCCTAATGAATCATTAAAATTTATCAACATGAAAAATTCAGCAAAAAATATAATACTGTTTGTGGTTTCTCTCCTGTTCGGGCTTATGTTCATTAATGCGGGACTTAATAAATTCTTTAACTATATGCCGGCCCCTAAAGACATGCCGGAAAATGTAATGGCAATGTTTGGAGCCATGATGCAGATCAAGTGGTTGATGCCTCTTATTGGAGTTGCCGAAATTGCCGGAGGCATTTTAATTATTATTCCAAGGTACAGGGCACTCGGGGCTATCATTATTTTCCCTGTAATGACAGGCATACTTCTAACCAGTTTATCTTTATCGTCAGGGTTTGTTTTATCTCTTGTTCTATCAGTAATACTTATCTGGATAATTATTGAGAACCGGGAAAAGTATCTTCCAATGATTAAATAATAGCACTACAGCGAAACCTGAGATGGGGGATGGGGGATGCGGGATTCGGGATGTGAGATGTGAGATGCGAGATGCGGGATACGGGATGTGAGATGCGGAATTAAATACATCGTAAATCCGACATCTAACATCGTACATTTTTATTATATCTCTTTCATCATACATACACTATTCTCCACATTTTCATATTGCCCATAATTTTTAGTCATAGTGTATCCCGCTTTTTGATAGAGTGCAATAGCCTCGGGTTGTTTTTTGCCGGTTTCTAAAACGCTAATTGAATAATTTAATTCTGTCGCCCAAAGCTCCAGTTCTTTTAAAATTTTAAAGCCGATGCCTTGCCCGCGGTATTGGGGTTGTACGAACATTCTTTTTATTTCAACTTTTTGCGGGTCATATTCTTTAAATGCACCGCAACCAATGGGTGTGTCATCAATGTAACAAACAATTACGTTGCGGATATTTTGGATCTTATTGAATTGAGAGTAGAACGTATGTTCTTCTCCATCACGTTTTTGCAGGTCTGCATCCAGCAAAGCAACAAGGCTTTGAAAGTCTGTATTATCGGAATTGGTTCGGGTGAAGATTGTCATTTGTCGTATGGCAATAACTGTTTAGTTTGCCTTGAATGGTTTATACTTGTTTATCCTGGATGTTCTCATTTGCAGCTGCTGCTATTTTCTTTTTCACCATCCTGTTTACCCGGCCTAATAAAACAATACAGATCATAGATACCACTACTATCACGTATCCGAGATAGTCATAATGTTCCAGCGGACTGGTCTTTGTTTTTTGTATAACAATTGCGCCCGCAAAGGCTGCTGCAATCCCCCCTGCGATCTGTTGCACCGAAGAATTGATACTCATAAAAGCGCCCCGGTCTGCCATATTGGGAACAGAGCTCATTAACGCACCTGAAGGGATCATCCTGCTCATGATCCCCATCATCATAAGTATGTTCATGATCATAACGATCCATAAAGGTGTAACACCGAGATGGGTATATACCAATACCATGATCATCATCCATACAGATGCAGCCACAAATATTTTAAACTTATCAATTTTGTCACTCATCTTTCCGATCAAAGGCATAATTACGAGCGAGCTAAGTCCCGATATCATAAACAACAATGGTAACTGGTACGTAGTGATATGAAGATTATTAATGGCAAAAGCACTTCCAAAAGGCATCATCATAAACCCACCTATTGACAAAAGACAAGTGGCAGTAAAGCCAATCCTGTAGTTTGCGTTAGAGACGGTATGCCATAGATGACGGAAGGCGCTTCTGTCTTTCTGAACCGCAAGGTGTGCTGTAACTGGCTGCATTTTCCAAATGATCAACAGGGCAACGATCAAAGAAATGCATCCTACCATTAGAAATGGTGATTGCCAGCCCCACATATTTGCCAGTGCAATGCCAATGGGCACGCCCAATACCTGGCTTGCACCAAAACCCATTTGAATAAAACCCATCACGCGCCCACGATGATGCAATGGGAATATATCCGTCATGATCGCCATGGAAATAGATCCTATTACGCCCCCGAAAAGACCTGTAATGATTCGCGCTGTGATCATTAAGGCGTAAGTATTGGCCATCCCGCAGAAAAAAGTACCGGCAATAAACCCGGTATAGAAAAATAGCAACAATTTTTTTCTGTCGAACCTGTCGGCAAACCCGGCTGTCATTAAACCCGACAAACCTGCGCTGAATGCGTAAGCAGATACAGCAAAACCGAATTGACGCGTCGTTAGCTGCATCGATTTCATCATCATATCACCCAGTGGGGACATCACCATAAAATCAAGAATAACAGAAAACATGGTGAATGCCAGGATAAATATCAAGAATTTCTCGTAGCCTGTAAACGGCTGTTTTTCGGTATGCTCCGGTTTCTGAGTCATAAGGGCAGTTGTTCATCAAAAATACGTATGGATGATTATATCATGCATATTAATTGGCTTGATAGATGGGGGATACGGGATACGGGATGCGAGATGGGGGATACGGGATACGGGATGCGGGATGCGAGATATGGGATGGGGGATATGAGATGCGGGATGCGAGATACGAGATGGGAGATGTGAGATACTATTCGTAAAAAGTAACCTTACCAGTATCCAGGTCATACAATCCACCAACGATCTTGATCTGTTTGGTTTGTTCCATTTCTGATAATAGCTGGCTCTGAATTTTGATCTGCTGGACAGTGTTGAAGATATTATTGGTGGTGACATTGTCAACAAATTCTTTATTAGTACTGTCCCTGTTGGATGCGGTCTTTGTTTCCTTTGCTATGGCGGGTTTTATTTTGCTGAGTAGTGCTGTGATATTTCCCATCTCAATATTATCACAGGCGCCCTGTATGGCTCCGCATTTTGTATGGCCTAACACTACCACGAGTTTTGAGCCGGCTATCTTGCAGGCATATTCCATGCTGCCGAGAATATCTTCATTCAAAATATTACCTGCAATACGGATACTAAATATATCTCCCAGGCCCTGGTCGAAGATGAGTTCTGCTGATGTTCTTGAATCTATACAACTTAATACACAGGCAAAAGGAAATTGCCCCGCCGATGTTTCATTCACCTGCTGCAGGAGGTTGCGGTGTGTGTTTATATTGTTGACAAACCGCTCGTTGCCTTGCTTTAATATATTAAGCGCCGTTTCCGGGTTTAACTTGTCGCGCGATTCCTTGGTAGCTGTTTTCATCGAATGAGTTCAGTGGATTTTGTACTGCCGGGATAACTACTATCCACCGGCAGATAAATATATGTGCAAGTAAGCAAATAGGGCCCAATCCTGCTAAAAGTTTTGTTGCGATTGACGGAAGAATTACCTGCGGGTATATATTTATTTAGCCGGCAGTCCCAAAAAACAAAAGGGAATCAAGGGTGAGTGAAAATAAATCTCCTACCAGGCGGAAGGATACTTTTCTTATTTTTCGTAGGAAGATGCCCCTTCATTTCTTTCAAACCGCCCGGTCATTTTAGTGAGGCGGATACGGAAAACGATCCCTTCGATATCTAAATGCTCAATATTATAAAATGGCCAGGCGGCAGATAGCTGCAATGTTTTACTGGTAATAAACGGAGTTTTACGGTCAAGTAGTTTTTGAAATCCTTTGTTTCGCTCTGTTTCATCCTTGATCTCTTCAAATTCTCCCCAGGCTATCACGGTTTTCCAGTTAGCCATATTTTCCATCTGCTCTACTTCAAAACATACCTGGCGGTTCTGGCGCATGATATCCAGCTTCAGCCCTTCATAGGTATGCCCGTAAATGTATTCGCCGTCATAGGCATAGCTAATGGGTACTATATATGTAAGGTCGCCGGAATGACAACCAATACGTCCCAATACCTGGTGTACCAGTACTTCTTTTATTTCTACACTGTTCAGGTTTCCGAACATAACAACAAGTTTGCCGAACATAATAATGATTTTAGCTCCATATAAAATATTGTATATTTTATTGGCTTATCCATGTTCAATCCCCAAAAATAATATTCTCCTTACCCGGAAAGGCTGACCCTGCTCAGCAGGCAGGCTGATTGATATCAGTGAACCCTGTTTTGATGAATACTGATGACAATCAGGCGGCATTATTATCCCCGTCAGTATAGATCGGATGCAATGACACTACTTTCATTTTAATTATTGTCATTCTATGTTAAGCAAATTGTATCCTCTCTCATTAAAACTATGTATATGAAGAGATTCATCTGCCCTACCGATTTTTCGGCCGTTTCACAAAACGCCGTTATGTATGCAGCCGATATGGCCATGGCAACCAATGCAGAGTTGCTTTTGCAGCATACTGTAGAAATACCCATCATTGCTTCGGAGTACACGGCAATGCCCGAATTGCTGGATGATCTGGTGAAAGAAGCCGAACAGGAGATGTGCACACTGAGTAAAAAAGTAGTGGCCCGCACCGGCAATAAGATCACTATTCACACAAATGTAAAAATAGGGAGCCTGGAATATGAATTAGAGGAGTTGTGCAAGCAGGAGCCTCCCTTCGCTATAGTCATGGGTACACATAGTCCCGGGGCAGCGGAGCGTTTTATAGTAGGAAGCAATACTCTCCATATTGTTCATTCTGCATATATCCCTGTATTGGTTGTTCCGCAGGGGGTTTCATTTTCAGGGATCAAAAGGATAGCACTGGCATTTGATGCGAAAAATGAGGATATTGAAACTGCTACAGTGGAAATAATTAAAAAATGGGTTTTGACTTTTGGCGCAGAGATAGATATGGTATATGTGGCGCCAGATAACAATATAGAGTCAACCGCAGTATCCGGCTCTGTGGCTTTAGAGAAAGCATTATCTCAACTAAAGCCGCATTTTCATTTTGTGAATAAGGAACGCGTAGAAGAGGGATTGAAGGAATTTATCAGTGAACATCATCCCGACCTGCTGATCGTTATACCACAGAGGCATCATTTCTTTTCGTCTCTTTTTCATAGAAGCGAATCAAAACATTTGATCCTTCACCCCGGTTTACCATTGCTGGCAATCAAAGAATAATTAATAAAATATTGTATGGAAGAATGTATCCCTGACATTATGAAAAAAATAGAAATAGAAATAGGCAATTCAATCAAATCGGTGCAGGAACAATTTAGTTCCCTGTTTCCATTTTTGAAGATCAATTTCTTATATGATGTGCTACCGCGAAAGGAGTTTTCTCATAATGGAGGAAAAAGTGAGCCTATTGCCCGCACCATGCAACATTTTGGTGGCTTCCGTGAAAACGGAGTGATCTATATGGATTGCAACAAAACGGTGTCGGAACTGGAAAAGGATTTCGAGAAAATGTTTGGCTTACACGTGGAGGTTTTAAGAAAATCCGGGACACTCTGGATCGAAACCTCATTAACCGACGACTGGACGCTGGAGCAACAGAACAGGGAGGGAGAATTATTAAGTGGTTAAATGACTCCGCATTTAGATCACTCGTTTGTCAATATCACTTTTAATGCCTTTTCTCTTCCTGCATGCTGAAAAGTATCATATGCCTGTACGATCTCTGACAGCTTAAAATGATGTGTGATAAGTTTTTTTGAATCCAGTTTTCCTGATTGCACTGTCTTCAGCAACATAGGTGTGGTAACTGTATCTACCAAACGCGTAGTGATGGTAATATTCTGCGCCCATAAAGTTTCCATGTGAAGAGTAACGCTTTTGCCGTGTACTCCTATATTGGCTATTCTGCCACCAGGTGCTACCAACGACTGGCATAGTTCGAATGTTTCAGGTATCCCTACTGCCTCTATCACTGCATCAGCACCTCTTTTGCCGGTAAGCTGCATGAGTTTTTCAATTGCATTTTCTTTCGCGTTATTAATGATCTGTGTTGCACCGAATTTTTTTGCCACGGCCAGGCGGTTATCATCGGGGTCTATCATAATGATCTCTGAAGGTGAATAAAATTGCGCAGTCAGCAATGCCGCTAATCCAATGGGGCCTGATCCAATAATAGCCACAATATCTCCAGGCTTCACTTGCCCGTTCAACACTCCGCATTCAAATCCTGTAGGTAGTATATCACTTAGCATCACCAATGCTTCTTCATCGCTTCCTGCGGGAATATGATAGAGGCTGGTATCTGCAAAAGGTATCCTTGTATATTCAGCCTGTGTTCCATCTATCAGGTGGCCTAATATCCATCCTCCATTTTCACAATGAGAATACATTCCCCGCCTGCAATAATCGCACTTGCCACAGGAAGTAATACAGGATATGAGAACATGGTCGCCTTTTTTGAAATTGGTAACTGCTGTGCCCGCTTCTTCTATCACACCCACGCCTTCATGCCCAAGTATCCTTCCAACAGTAACTTCAGGAACATCTCCTTTCATGATATGCAAATCTGTTCCGCAAATGGTTGTTTTAAGGATCTTCACGATAGCATCTGTAGGTTGCAGAATAGATGGTTTAGGCTTTTCTTCCCATAATTTTTCACCTGGACCGTGATACACTAATGCTTTCATATTGGATATTCTTTAAGCGTTCGCTGAGGAAATATATTACGCACGTATGTCAACTATCATGCCCACTATTGAGTTAATACACAAACTTGTAAAGCGTAGTGTCGCAAATAACTTTTACAATGGTGGCATCCATGACCATACCTACTCTTTCAGTATCGAAGATTGTGGGGGCAGAGCCTTGGTTTGATCCATTAATGGATACGGTATCTGAATATTCATAATTGGTAGTATTATAGGGGTCACTGTATTTCCATGCCACTACAAAAGTGGCAGCACTCACCACCTGGTCTGTTTGCACTGAGATCCACCATTTATAATTATATGGGCCGTAAGGGGCTTTGTAAGCAGTAGCATACGCAGTAACGATCATTGGTGCATTTTCCTGTGGCGAAACAGTCATCATGGATACCTCTTTTGTGCAACCAGCGAGCAAAAGAAGGATGGGAATTATTTTTTTCATGGCCAGAGTTTTCTGTATGATCACTTATGTAAAATTCCTGCAATAGATGATCATAAGGGGTGACCGGAATCAGCAGGCTGGTTGACAAGCATCAATTCCCGGCAATGCATCCCTGCCTACTTTGTGGTAAGTTCAAACCAAACCTTTTTTTTATGAAAAATGATACAAATATTACAGAACCAACACATTCCTGTGAAATACCCAAAGCCACAAGTTGTGCTGTACCTGCACCTAAAACTAAAAACGCAGATATCGTTAAACCAATAGCCGATTCTGCCGGCAAATTGAATGAGAAAAAAGAAAAATGCACCTGCGGAGGCAACTGCAGCCAAAAGAAACCGGGCTAAAAAGACTTTTATCATTTTCACTAATTCATCATGTTATGGCTACCACTCAAATTTCAAATTTTCACAAAGAGTTAAAGAGTTGGATCAGATCGCTTTCCTTCTATAAAGAAGAAGCTGAGGTATTTGAAAACAGGCTCGAAGAAGTTGTTACTAAGAATACTAAAAAAGCACTATTGGCTGAAGCGGAGCATTTCCAAAACCAGTTTATCCTGCAAAAAGAAGAATTCGACATCTTAAAACATGATATAGTGAAACAGGAAAAAACATTGGTAAAAAGCAGCAAGATGGGAGAGCTTGCTCTTCCCAGGTCGGTGAAACAAAACCAACCTCTTTTGAGAGACAGGATGCAATCTGCAGAAAAAATATTCATTGAGACGAAACATGATTTTCATCGTTTCGTAGCAAGAGTGTTGTAGGAACTAACCTGGAATATATTTAATAAGGCAGGCTGGCCAGCTTCTTCTCATCAAGGATAATGATCTTACTGCTTTCTATCTCAATCAGGCCTTCTTCTTTAAAATCGGATAAAGTGCGTATAAGAGATTCGGTGGCCACTCCTATTGACTGGGCAATATTGTTGCGGCTAATATTTAATACGGTTTCTTTTTTCCCCTCTTCTTTGTATTTATCAGCAAGCTGGATAAGTCCGTAAGCAACTTTCTTTCGCAACGAATTATAGGCAAGGTTCAGCAAAGCTTCTTCCTTTTCTAATATATCTTTTGTAATGATCCTTATAAATTGCTTCGATATTTTGGGGTCGTTGGTGATCAGCTGCAAAAAATCCTGCTTTGGGATCAGCATCAATTCCGCCTCTTCCAGAACTTCGGCATTGTCTTTATAATTAGATTCTTCCAGGATGGCTGAGTATCCCAAAAAATCACCTGGCCCTAATATTCCTGTGATCAATTCTTTTCCGTCGGAATTTATCCTGTACATTTTTATCTTCCCGCTCACAATAAAATATACTGCTTTTGGGTGCTGCCCTTCTGCATATAAAGCATGTTTTTTCTTATATTGGTATACTTCCCTTTCTTCAGAAACAAGTTGTATGGCTTCTGATTGTCCGGCCTCTTTAAGAAAATGATTGACCGATGCCGCATTCACCAGCAGGAACTGTTTCAATGACTCTGCTTTTTTAAGCCTGATATCCACAGCGTTCAATAGCTCAATGCCATCAAATGGTTTGGTCAAATAATCATCCGCTCCCATCTCCATTCCCTTCCTGAAATCGGCTTTCTCTGATTTGGCTGTAAGGAACAGAAATGGGATGTTCGCCGTTTCTTCATGCTTTCCCAATAAATGCAAAACACCAAACCCGTCGAGTACAGGCATCATGATATCGCATACCACCAGGTCGGGCTTTTCCTGTAAGGCAAGTTCCACACCGGTCTTCCCATTTTCTGCTGTAAAGACCTTGTAACCCGAAAGTTCCAGTATCTCTGAAACATTCTCTCTTACTTCAAAATTATCTTCAATGACGAGGATCTTTTTCATAACTATGGTAATTAACTTGATTGTGGTATGCTGATAATAAAAGTAGTGCCCTCATTCAGTTTACTTTGCATACTGATATTTCCATTCATGAGTTCCAAGTATTTAGTCACGATATGAAGGCCAAGTCCTGTTCCCTGTATATTGGCTGCATTCTTTGCACGGAAAAACCGCTGGAACAAATGCTGCTGGTCTTCCTCTGAAATACCGATACCACTGTCTTTAACTGTAACAGACATTAGTTCATTTGTAATGCTGCAAATAATTTGTATTTCGGAGCCTTCGGGTGAAAACTTGATGGCATTAGATATGAGATTGATCAATATATTTTTTAGAAGGTGTTTATCTATCCGAACATTGGCATTGCCATTATGCTGAGAATGTATCCGCTGCCCCGGTTTCAGCAACTGCTCCATTTCATTGATCGTTTCTTCCATCTCGGTAAAACATTCACCTGCACTAAGTGTTTCAATGACAGCCTTAATAGAGCCTTCTTCCAATTTGCCGAGTGAAAGGAAATCTTCGAGGATACTCTTCATCCCATCAACGGCTGTTTTTATTCTCTGTATATGTTTGCCTGATTTTTTTTCAGTACTTGTTTCATTATATTTTTCTAACAAAAAAGCCGACGACAAAATAGTGCTCAATGGTGTGCGGAATTCGTGCGATGCCATGGTCACAAACCGCGATTTGAGTTCGTTCAGCTCTTTCTCTTTTTCCAGTGCATCGCTCAATTCATCTTTTGATTTTTCTAATTGTGCAAGGGTCTCGCGCAGCATTTTGGTGCGGTCACCTACTTTCTGTTCCAATTCAATATTCATCTGTTTCACTTGTGTTGCAACTTTTTCAAGTTCCTGTTTTTGGCGCAGCACTTCCACTTCTCCTTTTTTTCTCACGGTGATATCGATCACAAAGGCAATCACAAGGGTTTCCTTACCCATATGATAATAGGTGAGACTGATCTCTACGGGAAATTCATCGCCATTTTTTTTACGGGCAAACAGGTCCCTCCCCTCACCCATTCTTTTTTGTTCGGGGTGGTGATAAAACCCTTCGCGATGATGATTGTGGCTGGTGTGCACCCTGGTGGGTATCAATATTTCAACCGGCTGGCCCAATACTTCTTCCTTTGTATAACCAAACTGTATCTCAGCATATTTGTTAAAGTTGATGATCTTTCCAGTGTTGCCTGTTACCACGATCCCGATGGTTGCGTAATTGAACAATGCCTCAAATTGCCGGATATTATCACCATGTTTCTGATCTGTGCTCATATCATTTTCATTTGAGGAGTAACCTGCCTGTTGTGGTAAGCTAAGATAATTCTTTCACTCTTGAATGAAGGAGTTTCATCAAAAGAAATGCGATTTTTTCAAAGGCAATGAAAGCAGCAATATATTGGCCTATGTTGAAGATGAAATTTCCTGTCCTAATTTTCTGATCCTAAAAAGGCCGATCACCAGGAAGACAAGGATACCCCAAACAGTGATCACAATAGAGTATGCCATCAATAACAGCCATAGAGGCGTTTTATTTCTTGTGGCAAAAAGTGTTCTCCTGTTGAATGTGTTTTCATGTAAATAAGTAGTTCCCCAGGGGACAGTTTGCTCTATCGATAAATTCCCATACTG
Source organism: uncultured Chitinophagaceae bacterium (assembly GCA_903884185.1). Taxonomy (GTDB): domain Bacteria; phylum Bacteroidota; class Bacteroidia; order Chitinophagales; family Chitinophagaceae; genus CAISDV01. Next base: position 14,542 of record CAISDV010000047.1, read on the forward strand.
GTCATTGTCTTCTACTTTTGCAACAAGGATAATATTTCCTTTTGCATCTCCCGGTATACTATCTCTTTTAAAATCTGCCGAAGCCTGTCCCAAAGAGTCAGTAGTAAAACTTGGTTTTTCATTTACAGAGAGGTCGGCATCTAATCGCCTGATCGCAATTTTTAGTTCTACACCTTTCACAGGTTTCCAGCTTGCATCTTTCATTTCCCATACTGTGGCAGTGATCTTTTTGTCGGCAGAAGTGTCCAGCAATATCTTCGCCCTGCTCATTGCCAGGTCTGCCTTTGCAGGTTCATATTTTTTATTCCCTTCAAATACAGCAAGAAAACTGTGCTTGACAGAAGCCTTCCAGCGGTCTTTCAAAGAAGGGGGTATCAAAGCGGTTGCTTCACCTTTCCCGTTTGTTGTCATATTAGCTATCAGTGCCCCTGCAGTATCTTTTTCCAAAAACAATTTGATGTTTATATCACCAACAGGCTTGAACCTGCCATCTACCTTGGATTTTGTTTTTACCAACAAGTGTGGTACCTGGTTGTTATCAATAAAATAATTGATGGCAATGCTCACATCATTTTTGGGCGCCTCTTGTGAAAAAGTGGCGTAGCACGATAAGAGAAAAATAAGTGATAAAAGTCCTGCTAATTTTTTATTGCTCGGTTTCATGTTGTTCAGTTATAGTTTCCTGGATAGGGATAATGGGAAATATCCTTGAAAAAATAGTGATCACTAACATCGCGCCAGCCAATGACCCCAGTGCAATGGCCCATTCTTCCCAGCTTGGGAAATAATGACGATAACTATTGGGAACATTACTCATGGGAAGAAAGGGATGTAACAAAGTGGGTGTCACGATCAGGTATCGTTTGAACCATGCACCCACCACTACCATCACGCCCACAATAAAAACGGGTAAAGGTTTTCTTCCTTTTTTAAATAAAAGAATAATGATGGGTAATAACATACCTACAATGATGGCAAACCAGAATAGAGGAGCAAATTCACCGGAAAAAAGATCATTCAAATGTGCTTCTTCGGGTTTCTTCATTTTAAATGCCGGCACCAGGTATTCATTGATATTAAAATAAAGATATAAGAGTGCAAGGAGCACCACTATCCTTGCCATCTTTTCAAAATGAAGCGGCGTAATATATTTTTCGAGATGATACGCTTTTCTGAAAACGTACATCGCTACCACTACTCCCCCTGCACCTACCAAAAAGGCTCCTGATATAAAATATGCCCCAAAATTGGTGCTGTCCCAACCGGGTCTGTATGTTGTTGCAAACAGCCAGGAAGTAACTGTATGAATACAAAATGCAACAGGTATAATGGTGATACAAAGTATATTGATCGCTCTCTCGCTTATTTTAAACTGTTCAGGAGTGCCCTTCCAGAAAGAACCCAGGAAACTATAAAATTTATACATAGCCGTTCCTGCTTTTGCTTTAAAGCGAAGTAATATTTTAATATCAGGCAACAAGGGAAAATATAAAAGCAGAATGCTGATAAAAAAATAAGTGGTAATAACAATTACATCCCAAATGATGGGTGATTGAAGGCGCCCATGTGTAAATAAATTATAGAACCTTTCAGGGCTACCCATATCAACGATAATAATAACAGAAGCAAAAAAGATAGCCGAAACTGCAATGATCTCTGCGATCCTGGTAAGTGGCGTACTCCAATGAACATCAGCCAGCCTGAAAATGGCTGTGATCAATGATCCAACGAGGCTGATGGCTACAAAGAATACGAAATTCGAAATGTAGATGCCCCAGGATGCATAATCTCTCATAGAAGTAACTACCAGGCCATATCGTAACTGGCGATAATAGGCAAACATACCTACGAGACAAAAAGCGATCAAAACACCCGTCCATATTTTACCACTTTTGCCAAACTTTTGCGGAAGAAGGTCCTGTATTATTTTTTGTGTAGGTATTGAGTTCTCCACGTTGAATTATTTTAGGTCATTTTTTTTCTTTAGTATCAGTTTCTATTCCCGATTCAAATGGGAAGTTCCTGTTAACCGGTGGCAGGTAATAAACATTGGGTCTGGTGCCAAGGTCTTCCATCAGCCTGTAACCTCCTTTATCTTTGATCAGTTCACTGAAGCGGAATGTTTCTGCACCATTGCTAATGGTATCCTCGTTCATGTCACCAAAAAAGAAGGTTCCATTAGGGCAGGCCTGTACACAATGTGGCAACTCACCTTTTCTCGCCATATCGGGACAAAAATCACATTTGCTTACTGTTCCTTTTTTCTGTGGCATACTGGTTTCACAGGAATAGGGTTTGCTGGCAGCTTCATCAGAGATCTCAGGTTTACCCCAGTTGAAGACCCTTGTAGAATATGGGCAGGCAGCCATACAAAACCTGCAACCGATACAACGGTCACTATCAATTAGAACAATCCCATCCTGTCTTTTAAATGTTGCATCTACCGGGCAAACCTTTACACAGGGTGGCTCATCGCATTGCATACAGGTAGTAGGTTGCCAGTAGGGTGCGGTGTATTCTGCATCTTTCATAGCATCTACTTTGATCCAGTTTTGCCCGGGGCTTAAACCATGTGCATGATCACAGGCTTCCTCGCATTTTTTTAAATTCTTACATCTTGAAAGATCGATCACCATCACAAATTTTTTACCTTCAATACCTAATCTTTGTTCTGCATTCGTGAGCGGTGGGACCACAGAAACGGGCTTAAGGAATGCTTCATCTACTTCTATTATTTCACCATCAACAGATAACAGCTTCACTTTTTTCCCGGAGGCTTTTACTACTTCATCCGCTCCCGCTTCAAAAGGGTCTTTGGGTGAACATCCTACAGCCATTGCTGCAGCAGCCGTGAAGCCGGTTAAAAGGAAATCTCTTCTCGAACTGTTTTCTTGTTTCATTGAAATTTATTTTGCTTGAAGCTTAAGCGCTTGTTTTGTTGATCCAGTTTTGAAGTTCCTTATCGGTTATTTTTTTCCTTTCTGTTGTCATCAATGACTCATCGATCTCTACCAGCTTACCGTCTTGCGTAAGCATCTTAATGGTTTTTCCTTTGCTTTCCGGCTTGCAGGCAATCACGTTTTTTTTGTTTGAAAAAGGGAACCTGGTTGCAGCCTTAATAGCTGCAAAGGCCGATAGGATGCCTATTCCCCAAACAATTTTTCTTCTTGACGGGAGTTTTTTTTGCTCTATCTCTTTCTTGTTTTCCATATTAATATCTTTAACCCGGCGTAAAACTATAACAGCATAGGAGCATGAAACATGACATTAGTTAACCAAAAAACTGATTTAAGTCATATTAATTTTAAAACCCAAAAAGGCCCGGGAATTCCGAGCCTGCTCTTTTTCACATATTCTATATTTTATTTTTTCAATGTACGGCAGTACACTACAAGGCTCCAGATATCTTCAGCATCAGGGAGTTTCTTTTTAAACGAAGGCATATCTTCTCTTCCCTCCGATATTTTATAAAACAACGAACCATCTGATTGTGATTGGGCAACAGCTTTCGACAGATCATTGGGTTGTGTTTTTAATTGAGCTGCTTTCGGTCCATCGCCGAGGCCACCTTTTCCATGACATGAGGAGCAATGCACACTCCATAATGCTTTGCCTGCTGCAATGGATTCTGCGTTTGATTTTACCGGGTTGGGTGTCTTCGCATTTTTATCAGGAACAGGCCATGGCTTTGGTTGCTGCGTGGCCACAAAAGCAGCGCAAAAAAAACTTATCGTTAGAATTGAAACAACTGCCGTTAATTTACTTTTCATATATGTGATTTAATTAGTGAACAATTTTGTTAATATCCATGCCAACATAGCTATTTAGCATTTCGTTCCATTTAGAAATTCCATAATCTCGTAATATTGAACCCTATCAGGAACTGCCCCCTTGTAAAATCATTTTGATTAAAAAGATTATTATTCTGTGGAAGGATATCGCTATAATTACCTGCAAATACTTCAAAATCATGCCCGCTTGATTTCATTTCCAGTCCAAAGCTGATATTCGGCCTTGGATTATTGGTAGGATGTTGAGAAAGTGGCTGGTCATAGTTAAAAATGATCGCCGATTTTGGAGAGAATTTATACCTGCCTGAAAACGAGATGGCATAATGATCATTGTTCCATTTTTCCATCACTTTCCCTGAAGCATCTGTATATCCTTCTAAATTATTGAAGTGTGTGAGGCTGGGGCTTACTTGTAATGAGAATTTTTCGGAGAACTTTCTTGCAAAAATGATCTGGTTAAAGAAGCTGAGCCTGTCCGAAAACGTCACGAATAAAGTGGTATTATCTTTTATCCTGGTATCCATCACTAAATTTCCATAATAAGTGATACTCAAAGGTATCTTCCCGTCTTTGGTTTGTTTTAATAAAGCATACTTCAGGTTCCAGTCAACCTGCATCCTGTCGTTCGTTACACCAAATCCAACTTGCAGGTTGTTCCTTGGCGTATAGCTAAAGCCAAGCCTCATTTTGGCACCTGCAAACAAACCAAATAAGTCTGTAAAACTATGATCCGTTGTTCCAAATCTGTGCTGTATAACAAATTCGAAGGTTCCTTTAATGGGCACCATGACAGTTTGGTTATCTATCAGGAAGTTGCCTTCAAATGTATTTTTTACAAATGATTTTTTCTTTACCACAGGTGCTGCAGAATCCTGCGCCTTGTTTGCAGAATCTTGCGCTACCAGTGAACCCAGGCTAAAACAGAACGCCACCATAAGGCATATACGCACAGCCCCTTTAATTGATAGCAAATGAATATTTATTTTTTTCATAGCCAGTTTTTTTTAATTGTTTTTAGCCCCCTGTTTGATCCATGCCAGTATGAGGCCATTAATATTGGATGGATTGTTTGTGCTTCCTGCGGGCATTGTAACGGAACGTTTACCTGTGAGCCATAAATACACTTCGCTGTTTGCCGGGTTTGCAGTACTGACAAAGTTTCCATTTACTAAAGCAGTATAAGCTGTTGCAGAAGATAAATTAGGAGCAACCGTTCCGCCATGACATCCGCTAATACTGCAGCTTTTGGTTAAGAGTGGTACAATGTCTTTTGAAAAGCTAACAGTAGTAGTCACCGCAACCGAGTTATCTACGATCACAGTTGTTGTTTTACTGCAACCTTGCATTACAAGTAGTGAAGCCATGAACAGTAACAATCCTATTCCAAATATTTTCTTTGACATGGTCTTTATTTTTAATGATTGAAAGAACAGCCAAATATTATTTCTTGAATGTCAATAGCAAATTGGGTTGGATACCATGCTGGTTATTTGATTTGTTCCAAATAGCCAGGCCAAAAGGCTGATCCTGTAACCCTGTAAAATCGATATCCTGTTTCAGTACATCTGCTGTTTTCAAAGCACGTGTATATTCAATCACCCAACCTGAACCGGTATAAACAGCCTGGCATGAAATATCCGCGCGACCGCCAATCAATGGAGAAGCGATATAGCTTGGGAAACATTTAGGACCATCGCCACCTGTAACAGGATTACCTGCTCTTTGATAGTCGGTTCCAACATTTGGATCTATAGTTCCTCCATTATAAGTTAATACACCAGTTGAACTTACGCCTGTAATTTTTGCAGCTTTGCCACCTGCCAGTGTATCTTTTGCTAAAACATAATAATAATTGGTTGCATTGGGCATGATCCACATTGGAACGGTTACTGAAGCACCTGTTCCATCTAATTTTAAAGTTTGCCTGTTATTAGATGCTCCCTGAGCAGCAGCAGTTGTATAAGTTGGTGCAAATGGCCAGGTTGCAGAAGCCCCTGTTACTACAAGATCATCCACATGGCGCCCATTACCCGAACCACCAGTTAGATTAGTAACTGCCGGACCGCCGGCCCAATCCTGGTAATTATCATCCATTTGGCCAAACACAAGGTCCCTGCTCAAATGCGCCCACCACATATCAATTTTTTCACTTGCTCCATTTGTATAATGGTTTCCACTATTAGAATTTGATTTCATGACTGCGGGTGTTACAGAATAATCCAGGTAAGGAATAAATACATGGCAGGTTGCATAACATGTTTGTGTTATGAATTTGGGCGTGGAGTTATCGACATTCCACAACATGGCAAATTTATCTTCGCCAAAACCATCTCTTGTTAATACTCCATTAGCGTCAAAGGTTTTACTGGTGGGTTCTTGGGCCCAGCCTGTTTTACCAGCCACATTAGCAGACGGATCAAAATACCATGTTGCTACATACACACTTTTATCTGCATCAGCATATTCCAATAAGAAGTAAATGTTTTTGTCGTCGTACATAGAACGGATAGTTGCCGGATAAGTTTGCCCGTTATATCCTGTGAAGAGGCCATTACCCGGATCGGGCACTGTTGGCACAATACTTAGTTTCGTAGCATTGCTCCACATAGCGTCCACTACTCCATCAATCACTGGCGGAGTGGTTGTTTTTACAGATACCAATGTTGTTGAACCGGTTCCGGAATCCGGGATGATCACCTGGTCGTTTTTTGTACAACTTACTGCGTATCCTACTATGCAGATCAGTGTAGACATCACCCAGAATTTAATACTTTGAAAAGGTTTCATAGCCCAAAATTTATTATTGTTATCAAATCATCATTTTCAAAGCGCTAAATTACTTTGACCTTGTTGGCATGAATATGATACACATCAATCGTGAAATTGATGCTAATCAGTTTTTGAAAATTATTTTGTGGAATGCTTGTGTTTTCATAGGTCGGCCTATGGAAGCACGAATAGTGCCAAACACTGATGGAACGGGGGATGTGTGGTATAATGCTTAACTACCTGGTGTCATTACAGATCATAAGGGATAAAATTCATAGAAATTATTGAGATATCAAGGGATACGGCTGAGAAAGGATACAAGCATTTAAAAAAGATCGGGGTATTGGGATCGGTGCCGGGAAAGGGATATTTTGTAAAGAACATTGAAGTAAAACAGCAGTTGAAGATCTTTCTTCTCTTTAATAAACTCAGCTATCATAAAAAGATCATTTATGATGCATTCGTTTCCTACCTGGGCGATATGGCATCTGTTGATTTTTATATTTATAATAATGATTTTGATTTTTTTAAGCGGCTCATCCTGAATAAAAAAGACGACTATACACATTATGTCATCATCCCGCATTTTCTTGATGGAGGTGAAAGTGCGCATGAGATCATTAATACCATTCCAAAAAACAGGCTGATATTATTAGACAAACTTGTGAATGGCGTTGACGGTGAATATGGTGCTGTCTATGAAAATTTTGAAAAAGATATTTATGATGCCCTGGAGCAGGCACTTTCACGCCTGGAAAAATACCATACGCTGAAAATTATTTTTCCGGAGTATACTTATCACCCGCAGGAGATATTAAAGGGGTTCTACCGGTTTTGCCGGCAGTATGCTTTTAATTATAAAGTGGTACATGATATTGCCAATGAGACCATACTGGAAGGGGTAGCTTATATCAACCTCATGGAGAACGACCTGGTGATACTGATAGAAAAAATACTGGCCACCAAACTAAAAGTGGGAAAGAATGTGGGCGTGGTTTCTTATAATGAAACACCCCTGAAAAAGATCATCCTCAATGGTATCACCAACATTTCTACAGACTTTCATATGATGGGCGAAAAAACCGCCAAGCTAATACTTGAACAATCTGCAGAACATGTGGAAATTCCTTTTTCACTGACCATCCGCTCCTCTTTATAGCATAGAACAGCGGTATGTCCTGATAATCAGGCCCTTCTTTCCATGAAAACGGCATAAATCAGCATAAAATAAAGCAAAAAGGTGCAATATTTTCCACCGTTAAACCACCGTTGAAAGTATGATTTTGATAGATGAATTATTTTTTTTCTACATTAGCCGCTTAGCAATTACCAACCCAACTGCGGCATGAGAATTCTGTTCTGGCTCTGTGTAATCACTTTGCCGTCCACTTATGTTTTTTCACAGCAATCTGCTTTTCCCAACAACACCGGGAAAATAACGGGGAGGGTATTGGATTCCCTTTCTAAAAAGCCTGTTGAATATTCAACCATCACAGTTTTTTTGAATGGGAATGCAAAACCTGTTGGGGGAACCATTGCCAACGATAAAGGGAGTTTTGAGATCGACAGCCTGGCACCGGGCAATTATACAATGACCATAAGTTTTATTGGTTATGCTACTATTACTAAAAAAAATATTCTCATATCATCACCCGACAAAAGGATCAGCCTTGGGAATATTCTCATCAGCAATAGTCTTCAAAATCTTTCTCCTGTAACCGTCAACGCAGCACAAGGCCTGATAGAAAATAAAATTGACAAACTGGTATACAATGCAGAAAAAGATATCACCTCACAGGGAGGCGTGGCAATAGATGTGCTGAGAAAAGTGCCCTTATTGTCGGTTGATGTGAATGGCAATGTTGAATTAAATGGTTCTACAGGAGTGCGGATACTGATCAATGGAAAACCTAGCGCCATTTTTGGCAACAAGGTATCGGATGCATTACGATCCATTCCTGCCAGCCAGATAAGTTATGTAGAAGTGATCAGCAGCCCTGGTGCCAAGTATGATGCAGAAGGTGTTGCAGGTATCGTTAATATCGTTCTCAAACAAAATAAGATACAGGGGATCAATGGGAGTGTAAATCTTTCTGCAGGTTCACAACTTGAATTAGGTGCTTTCAACTTAAATGCGCGCAAAGGTTCCTTTGGAGTAAATGCCGCTGTGAATGGCAATATGATCCTTTCAAGCAGCACTGTTAATACTTTGGACCGGACATCTTTTGACATATATGGAAATCAAAAAAGATTACTCCAGGATGGTATGGGATCTTATGACAGAACCGGCTACTCACTGCAAACCGGGTTCGACTGGGATATCTCTAAAAAAGATAATCTCAGTGGCGCTATCAGCTATAATACTTTTACTTATTCTGACATGGGGCTTACCAACCAGGAATCAAAAAGTACTTATGGAGCAACAATATCGGATACCCTTTCACTCAGGAACAGCATGAACAAAGTGATATTCAGTTCTGTTGACTGGAATATAGATTACAGGAAAACATTTCAGAAACCAGGGCAGGAATTATATATCTCTGTTCAATCTGGCAATGGCAACAATAATGTGGATTATGACCAGGAACAAAAATATACTTCCGCCAGCACTGCTTTTTCGGGAAGTAAAAACAATAATACATGGAGGAATACAGAGACCATTTTCAAGATCGATTATTCACAGCCACTTGACAAAACAACCAGCCTCGAATTTGGTGCAAAAACTGCGCTTACACGCATCAACAGTAATTCTGATTATTATGGTTTGAGATCTTTGACACAATCCTATGTATTTGATCCCTCACAACTTAACAATATCATTTATAATAAGAACATCTATGCTGTATATGCATCGGTCACAGCAAGGCTTTTTAATTTCTTTGACATAAAGGCTGGAGTGCGTTATGAAAGAACAGATGCCAGCGCCAATTTCTCAAGCATGGATGTGACCTCGCTTCCAGGATACAATACTTTTGCCCCATCTGGCGTGATCTCACGTTCATACAAAAAAAATCAAACGATCAAGCTAAGTTATTCGCGCAGGATATTGCGGCCTGGATATCAGTCACTGAACCCTTTTGTAAATGCCAGCGACCCAACAAATATCACCACCGGTAATCCTTACCTGAACCCGGAAATGATACATTATTTTGAGTTGGCCTATAACAGGTCTTACAAAAAAGGATATTCACTTTTTGTGTCATTGTATTACCGCTATTCAACAGATGATATACAGCCATATCTCTATTATTATCCATCACTCACTATCGGGGATTCTGTTTATAGAAATGTTGCGGTTACCACTACAAAAAATGTTGGCACACAACAGGTAGCCGGGGTAAATATGTTAGGTGTACTTCCCTTCAGCCCCAAATTAAGTATGCGGGTAAATGTAGTGGTAGCGGGCAAGTATATTGAGAGCACATTAGTGCCTGGAAATACGGCCAGTAGTATTAATTACAAATTTAATATCAACACCACATACCGGCTTAGCGATGATGTAGTGTTTGAGTTTTTTGGCGATTTTAATTCTCCCAGGCATGAGATACAAGGCATCACTCCTTCCTTCACCAGTTATAGCTTTGCCTGCAGAAAATATCTATGGAAGAAAAGAGGTAGTATCGCCTTCACCACAACTAATCCGTTAAACAGGTATGTTGACCAGCCCACAGAATTAAGCGGATATAACTTTAACAGCATCGCATTAAAGCGCATCCCTTATCAATCTTTTGGGATCAATTTCTCTTATAGGTTTGGTAAACTCCAGTTCAGGAGAACAAAAAGAGAATTTAATGAGGATACAGTTCCAACAGATAACCAATAATTAAAGCAAGGCGCCCATCACCCCAGGTCAAATTCTTCATGCAGGTGTGGCACTTCAACACTGGCAAAACCATTTTGCAATAATCGCTGCTGAAAATCCAATTGTACTTTTTCTTCTCCGTGTACAATAAATACTTTTTTTATCAATGAAGGATTTTGGCAAGCAAGAAAATGAAGAAGGTCTTTGTAATCGCCATGAGCGCTCATACTGCGCATGGAACCTACTTCTGCCACTACATCATAAAATTCACCATAGATACGTACCTGCTTGGCGCCATTCATTAGCCTGCCGCCAAGGGAATGCGGCTCGCAATATCCTACTAATAAAATTGTATTCTTCTGATCACCAATATTATTTGCAATATGATGTTTGATACGCCCTGCATCTGCCATCCCGCTTGCTGAAATAATGACCATCGGCTGATGCATATCATTAATGGCCTTACTATCATCCACTGTCTTTGTAAATTTCAACCCAGGGAAATCAAACGGGTCCTGGTCTGTCTTTAATAATTCCCTGATCTTCTCGTTGAAATTTTCAGGGTGAGATTTTACAACCTCGGTTGCTTCAAGGCTAAGTGGACTATCAACAAATACGGGAACTTGCGGCAACTTGTTCTCTAATTGTAACTGGTTTAAGAAATACAATAATTCCTGTGTACGCCCCACGCTAAAAGAAGGAATGATCAGTTTTCCTTTTTTATCTACACAGGTCTTCACGATCCAGTCGTGCAAAATATCTTTCGTGTTCAAAACCTCTTCATGTAAGCTGTTACCATATGTGCTTTCGATCAAAATATAATCTGCCTGCGGAAATTCAGAAGGCGAACACAATATCACATCTCCATACCTTCCTACATCACCACTAAAAGTAAGATGTGTGGTTTTACCATTCTCCAGTAACCGAACATGAACTGCTGCGCTGCCAATGATATGCCCTGCATCAGTGAACATTACTTCGCCCTCATCACAAAAACGAAACCATTGTCCATAAGTTGCCGTTTGCATCAGCGGTATCACGTCTTTTGCATCTTCAATGCCATACAACGGTTGGTACGGTGGCAATCCAAGCCTTGCCCTTTTTTTATTGATGAATTTGGTGTCGTCCCTTTGTATCTCTGCAGAATCTTCCAATAAAATAGAAGTGAGGTCTTTGGTAGCTGGTGTACAGCATATTGTTCCTTTAAAACCTTCCTTCACCAGTTTTGGCACTAATCCCGAATGATCAATATGTGCATGAGAAAGAAGCAGGTAATTTACTGTAGCAGCATCAAACCCAAGTGTCATATTCAGGTTGTCTGTTTCTTTTCCCAGTCCCTGGAACATACCGCAATCCAATAATATTTTTGTGCCGCTGTTAAGTGTGATCAAATGTTTGGAGCCGGTAACAGTTCTTGCGGCTCCATGAAAAGCGATCTTCATCTTGGGAAATTTAATCGTTAAGGATATGGTTTAAATAAATCACTATTATTTCTGTGCAGAGGCTTTGGCTTTATAACTCCAGCTAAAAACAAATTTTGCCACTTCTTCTCCCTGTTCATTTACTCCAATACTTGTACAATGTACGCTTGTTACTTCGCCTGTTTCTCTTGTTTTTGCGATCGCCTCTTCAATTTCTTTACCCTGGTTGCAGGTAAATATGATCTTGCCAATTGCCTTTTTATAAAACTCACCTTCCATTTTCACCACTAACATACTTACGCCGGGTTTCAGTTGATAGGTTTGCCCGAATGCCAGGATACCTGTACTCAATTCTGCAGCCATTGAGAGTACAGCAAAATAAACAGAGCGGAAAGGATTTTTATTTACCCAGCTAAAACGCACACTCACGGAGCTTGCTCCCGCAGTAAGTGATTGGATCCTCAGCCCCGAAATAAATCCCATAGGTAATTTCTGCAAAAGGAATAGCCGGTACTTTACCGGGTTGGTGACCTGGTTTTTGAAAAGTTCGAAACGGGAGTTCATTATAGGTTCTTATAGTTGGCCGGGTTAAGTGCCACTGGCGACCAGTCGTGCAAAAAATCCAATACTTTGGTCTTATTATACCCATTCCCCTGTTCCAGGTAAGAAGAATTTTGTGTGTGCAGGCGATTGCCCGCTTCATCCAGTATAATAAATACAGGGAAGCCAAAACGCTGGGCAAATCCGTATTTGGAAAATGTTTCCGAGTTTTTATTCTCAGGACTCCAGTTCAGGTGATAGACTATATAGCCTGCTTTCATAGCAGAATCCATTTGCTTGTCCTCTGTTGTGAATTTATTAAAGCGCAGGCACCATACACACCAGTTGCCACCCGCCTGGATCAGCACATGTTTACCTTCTTTTTTAGCTTGCATCACTGCTGCTTTAATACCTGCTTCTGCATTTGCCGTTGGGTCATATAGTTTAACTGCCTCTGTTTTAATGGTATCTGTAACTGCAGCACTGACCTGCCCGGCAGAAAAAATCAAAAGGAAGAGAATGATGATGAATACTGGCTTTTTCATATAAGGAGTTTGATTATTTGCGTTATGCAATCTACTGTATTCTGCTGAAAGATTTCTGATGCCTTAACAAAAATTTCGCTTTGAAATATGAAAACTATTGTAGTAACTTTCTGTCACAATTTTCCACCTCTTCAGACAATCTCAAAATCATATGCATACCACACTCCGCTTGCCATCTGTCAGGCTGGCCTGTCTTTTTTTGCTCGCCACCCTCGGACTGTTTACTTCCTGTAAACACAAAAGAAAACTGATCGATGTAAATCCTGAATTCAGCCGGTATATAGATGCGTATACATCGGGTACCATTTCCAAAAAGAATACTATCCGTATTCAATTGGCCGGTGATGCAAATACCGAAGATGCTGCAAAAGTTCTCGAGATCATTTACCCTGAGAATGATGCAAAGATCTATGTGCCTTTGGAATTAAGTGGTGAGAAAGGGCGTACTGTTTTCACTGCCACTCATCGAAACCCCAATGCCAAATTATTCTGGCATATAGATGATGAATTTGCCGGCACTACAGAACGGTTTCATCAACTGGGACTCAATCCTCCGCCTGGCAAACACATCCTTACAGTTGTAGACCAGGATGGCAACAGTGTGAGCAGGAGGTTTGAGATATTGCAGAAAGAGAAGAATTGATCCAGGCATTTCTACAACAACAATGCCGCCAACGCATAATCAGCAAAGAGTATCAGGATACAACTTACCACTACCGCACTGGTACTGGCACGGCCAATCTCCAGCGCACCTCCTTTTACATGGTATCCATAATAGGCAGGAATACTACTTACAATAAAAGCAAAAGTGTAGGATTTATATAAAGCGAAAGTGATATTATATAAGTTGAGGTTCTGCCTCAGCCCCATATCAAAAATATCTGTTGCAAGAATACCTGTAAAACTTCCCGCCATGCGGCCTCCCCAAATTCCGAGCACCGCCGAAATAACTATCAAACAAGGTATCACCAGTAACGATGCCAGTATTCTTGGCATTACGAGATAACTTTTTGTATTGATACCCATGATCTCCAATGCGTCGATCTGTTCGCTGATGCGCATGTTACCCAATTCACTGGCGATTTTACTTCCCACCACTCCTGCCAACACAATACTGACTACCGTGGGAGAAAGTTCCAGTATCATACTGTCGCGCACAATTTGTGCAATAGTGGATGCAGGAACCAGCGGACTCACCAACTGGTATGCAGTTTGCACGGTTGTTACCGCACCCAGGAATAAAGAGATGATGATAACAATGGGCAATGCACCCACCCCGATCTCCACGCACTGGTGCATGAATTCCTTCCAGTACATCTTATAATTTTCGGGCCGCTTGAACATGCCTTTGAGCATGATCAGGTAAGCGCCTAAATGGGTGAAAAAGGTCATATCCGGGTTTTACGAAATTATTTTTTTCTTTTCTTCAGCCTTTGCCACCACTTGCTTTTCTGCACTTCTTCATTGATATCGCCTTTGCATTTTAATTGCGCATCTACTACCGCAACCAATGCCATGTTGATGATATTGCGTACCGAACTTCCCAATTGCAATACGTGGACGGGTTTTTTCAATCCCAACAAAATAGGGCCAATGGCATCAGCGCCACCTATTTCTTTCAGCAGGTTATAAGCAATATTGCCCGCAGTTAAATTAGGGAAGATGAGCACATTCACATTCTCATTCACCAGGTCACTGAACGGATAATTGTCTTTCAATATTTCTTTATTGAATGCCATACTGCCCTGCATCTCGCCATCAACGATCAATGAAGGGTTATCGCGCTTCAAGATCTTCACTGCATCAGAAACCATTTTCGCTTCGGGCGAATCACTGCTTCCGAAATTGCTATAACTGAGCATGGCAATTCGCGGCATCAAATTAAAGTTGCGTACTTCTTGTGCTACCAACATCGTAATATCTGCCAGTTCCTGCGCCGTTGGATTAAAGTTGACAGTTGTATCTGCCAAAAACAACGGGCCTCTCTTGGTCAATAACAAATACATCCCAGCAATTTTTTTCACGCCCTCTTCCGTACCAATGATATGCAATGCCGGGCGTATCGCATCTGCATAATTTTTTGTCAGGCCAGAAAGCATGGCATCTGCATCACCTGTTTCCACCATCATGCAGCCAAAATTATTCCTATCCTTCATCACCTTCAAGCTCTCATATTGATTGAATCCTTTGCGCTGGCGTTTCTTAAAGAACAATTCACTGTAAAACTCACGCTTCGCTTCCATTTCATCGCTTCTTGGATCGATGATAGGAATATCAGTAAGGTCAATATTGTTTTCTTCTGCTATCTTCCTGATCTTGATCTCATTCCCTAATAATATTGGGTAAGCAATGCCATCATCATACGCAATACTTGCCGCTTTTAAGATCTTCTGGTTATCCGCTTCGGCAAAAACTAATCTCTTTGGATTGCGCCTGGCTTTATTACCGATCACACGCATTAACTGGTTATCAAGACCTAATCGTTTATTCAGTTCCACTGTGTATGTATCCCAGTTACCGATTTGCTTTTGCGCTACACCACTTTCCATGGCAGCTCTTGCAACAGCGGGAGCAACCGTAGATAATAATCTTGGATCAACCGGTTTGGGAATAATGTATTCAGGGCCAAAGGACATATTCTTCTGGCTGTATGCAAGGTTCACAATATCCGGTACGGCTGTTCTTGCCAACTCTGCCAATGCTTTTACAGCAGCCAGTTTCATCGCTTCATTAATGGTTGTGGCGCGAACATCCAATGCACCACGGAAGATGTAAGGGAAACCCAACACATTATTTACCTGGTTAGGATAATCGCTTCTTCCTGTTGCCATGATCACATCCTTTCTTGCAGCGATCGCTTCTTCATAAGGAATTTCAGGATCGGGATTCGCCATGGCAAATACGATCGGGTTCTTCGCCATCGCTTTTATCATGTCTCCATTTACCACATTGCCAACGCTTAAGCCTATAAATACATCGGCATCTTTAAATGCTTTTTCAAAAGTGATATCGCTTTTCTTTGCACTTACGGCAAACCTCTTTTTTATTTCATCAAGGCCTTCTCTTCCCTGGTGAACAACTCCTTTCCTGTCGAACAACATAAAGTTTTCATACTTCGCTCCCAATGCCACATACAACTGGCAACAAGCCATCGCTGCAGCACCTGCACCATTTACCAAAAAACTTACTTTATCTATTCTTTTCTTTTGAATTTCCAGTGCATTCAATAATGCTGCACCACTAATGATCGCTGGTCCATGCTGATCGTCGTGCATCACAGGTATCTTCAATTCTGCACGAAGCTTTTGTTCGATATAAAAACATTCAGGCGCTTTTATATCTTCAAGATTGATACCGCCGAATGTAGGTTCCAGCGCTTTCACGATCTGTACAAACTTCTCAGGATCGGTCTCATTAATCTCAATATCAAACACATCAATATCAGCAAATATTTTAAAAAGTACGCCCTTGCCTTCCATCACAGGCTTACTGGCTTCTGGACCGATATTGCCCAGTCCTAACACAGCAGTACCATTACTGATCACTGCTACCAGGTTTCCTTTAGCGGTGTATTTATAAACATCTTCGGGATTCTTTGCTATCTCGAGACAGGGCGCAGCCACACCGGGACTATAAGCCAGGCTCAAATCTTTCTGCGTCTTGGCCTCTTTGGTAGGCACCACTTCTATCTTGCCGGGACGGCCAGATGAATGATACTCCAGTGCCTGCTCTTTGCGTATGTCCTTTTTTTCCATAATAGTTTTTTTGGTGTCTCAACAAAAATGCTTCCTTCTTACTCTCCGACAGTCGTGCAAAATACGAAAATGCAAAAGAATCAATATCAAACAGCCGTTAGGGGTTTATGGCAGTAATGATAATTGTATATGCGAAGGAAACTGTGCGGAACGAAAAATGGATTGTGTTGCGATCCGGAAGTCAGCTTCCTTTGCTTCAAAAATATTTGGTACAAATGTTTGCGGGTTACGATCTATGATCGGGAACCATGAACTCTGTACCTGTACCATAATACGATGACCTTTTTTAAATACATGATTGAGGCTGTGAAGATCAATGGTATATTCTTCAGTTTTACCAGGCTTTATTGCTTCAGGAATTTCAAAACTCTTTCTGAATCTTCCGCGAAAAACATCATTTGCCACCATAAATTGATAACCCGCCATCTTTGGTTCTTTTGAATAATGCTCAGGATACACATCAATTAATTTTACAACCCAATCTGCATCGCTACCTGTAGATGCAGCAAATAATTTCGCCAATATATTTCCCGTAACAGTTACATCCTGTTGCAAAGTATCCGTTTGCCAACTTAATACATCGGGCCTGTTATTCACAAAGCGCTGGTCTTCGGTCAACCATGTGTACCAACGGGAGCCGGGCCCATACGTTTCTTCTATCGGGCGCGTACGGTATGGTACGGGGTGAGCGGGGTCAGACACATAGTTATCAAAACCTTTCGCATCAGTGTCAGCAGGTTTGTCAAAAGATAATTTTCCATCTGCATGAAAATAGAGGTTTGTCTTCACTGCCTCTTTTGGCGGCCAGCTATTATAAGTCTTCCAGGTGTTTGTTCCTGTTTGAAAAGTAGTGGCCTCAGCAAAATTGC
>CAISDV010000048.1 GCA_903884185.1 uncultured Chitinophagaceae bacterium
AGCCAGTTACAACTACTCATTTTTCCAGCATCAATACCTGGAAACTTCCCGGGATCATTCTTGGCCTGCCTGTAGCTCCTGCAGCCTGGGCTTCATAATCAGCAGCAAGCAGATACACGCGGTGTGTTTTTTCATCAACACAAATAGTGCGTGCGCCTCTTTTTGTAGGTACGTTTTCTACTACACTGAAATCACTTGCTGATGATTCTTTAATAACCGTCATAGTACCTGAACCATTGGAAGTGAATACCAATTTTAAAGTTGGATCAAAAGATACACCATCACATCCGTCGCCGATAGGAAGTTTGGCAACCACATTTCCGTTAGTGGCATCCATTACGATCAATTGTTTATCGCAACCTGCAAATAATCTTTTTGTTTTTGTATCGATAGCAAGGCCTGTTGGTGATTCACCCGGAGTCAAAGCCCAATGTCCAAGGACTGTATTGGTCTTGATATCAATTGCTATGATCTCGTTCTTGTCTTCTATATTGACGAATATTTTTCCTGCATTATCACTCACTGCAGTTTCTGGTTTGCCTCCAACAGGAATAGTAGCAACTACTTTATCAGTGGAAGGGTCAATCACACTCAGGTCGTTGCTGCGGCCGTTACAGGTAATAACTTTTTTTGAAAATTCATCATACATGATCGCATCAGGATTGGTCCCGGTAGTGATCTGTGTTAGCAACGCTTGTGTCTTCAGGTCGAACACACTCACATTATTTGACCTTCCATTACTTGTATAACCTCTTCCCATTGCATTGTTGTAAGCAATTCCGTGAACGCCTGCAGTATTGGGAACAAAGCCAATAGAATCACCGGTTGATTTGTCAAGGATATTCACCTGTGCACCATGTGATACATATAATTGATTGGAAGTAAAATTCACCGAAACATAATCCCAGCCACCCGGGCTGGCAATATGAAATGTTTTGGCGATATGAAAGCCACTTGGGCCTTGCGCAGATACAATACTCACTGGTGCAGCAATAGCTGCGACGAGTGATAAGCAGGTAATGAATTGTTTCATGGTTATGATTGTTGGTTTGAGGTTTAATCTTTTTCTTCTTTCAGGAATTTTCCCTTTGCATCAAACATAACATCTTTTCCTTTGATGCCGAGTTCATAATTGATCTCTCCGTTGGGCTTTGTCACTTTTGCCATACCCTTGATCGCTGCTCCTTTATAATGCTGGTTCACATATGGCATAACAGCCGCAGGTAATTCAGAAGCTGTAACCGAAAGTTCTGTTTCGATCAACATACCCTTTGCATCATACTCGGCAGACATTTTCTTTCCGTTTAAAAGAAAATCCACTTCATAATTTGCATCTTCCTTGGCCCATTTCACTTCCATAGCGGCAGGGAAACTTTTTGTAAAGGAAGCTTTAGCAGCATCAGGGATAGTTGTTTTCTTTTGTGCGCTTACGGAAAGACCGATACACAGTGCAACAATAAAGATTATTTTTTTCATACAGTTTATTTTAGTCAGTCCAAACCTAATCACTCATTTTGTAGAGAATCTGAAGTACGAATCTCTTTTTAAGGTTTAACCCCCTGGAGGGTTTAGAACCCAACTCTTGGAGGGTTTAGAACCCAACTCTTGGAGGGTTTAGAACCTAACTCTTGGAGGGTTTAGAACCCTCCAAGAGTTTAAATTATCGGCCTAAATAATATTCTTATCAAAGTAGGCAAAACAATAAGTAACAGGGGCAGCGCCACAATAAATCCACCTATTACGGCAATGGCCAATGGCTGGTGTAACTGCGCTCCGGCGCCTATCCCTAGCGCAATCGGCGTCAATGCAATGATGGCTCCCAAAGCTGTCATTAGTTTTGGCCTCAACCTTGTAGAAATAGAATAAATGATCGATTCATCCACATTATTAGAAAGTTTTAATGATTCCCTGAATTGTAAGAAGGTGAAGATGGCATTTTCTCCAATGATCCCGACGATCATGATCAATCCTGTATAACTTCCTACATTCAAAGCAGTATGGGTAAAATATAATCCCATATAACTTCCGCTGATACCCAAAAGTGCAATGAACAAGATCAGGAATGCGATTCTGAAATTTCTGAATAAGAATAATATCACCCCGAATACCAGCAAACTTGAAGTGATGAGGATCATCAATAATTCTTTGAATGATTGTTGCTGATCGGCATATGCGCCCCCATATACAATAGCATAACCGGGAGGCAGAACAATTTTTGCTGCCACTTCCTGCTGAATATCTTTTATCACACTACCCAGGTCTTTTTGTTCAAGACGTGCAGTGACCACTCCCATAGATTGAAGGTCTTCGCGCTGTATCTCTGCATCACCTGAATTAATATGCACTTGCGCCAGTTCATTGATAGGTTTTAGTTTTCCGCCGGGAAGAAAAATGGGTGTCTTTGTAATATCTGCTACACTCAATGCCCTGCTCCCTGGATACACCAATCTTATATTACTCAGTTGTTCCCTGTCGTATACAGACCCAACAACATTTCCTTCCAGGGAACTTTGCATCTGGTATTGCAGGTTGGCCGGACTAATACCGAATTGCGCCAGCATCATAGTATTGGGTTCTATGTTAATGGAAGGCCCTGCTATCACTACACCATCAAATACATCCGCGGCACCTTCCACTTTTGAAACGATCTCTGCTACCTGTTTTGATAATACCTGCAATCTTGATTGATCGTTACCAAATATTTTTACTTCGATAGGTTGTACCGATGTCATCAGGTCGCCCAGCATATCACCTATCACCTGTCCAAAATCTATACGAAGTGAAGGCTGTGTGGCTTCTACTCTTTTCCTGATATCACTGATCACTTCCTCTGTTGTCTTTGTTCTGCTTTTTTTGAGTTGGATCAGGTAATCACCACGATTAGGTTCGGTAATAAAAAAACCCATTTGTGTTCCTGTCCTTCTGCTGTATGCCTGTACTTCGGGAACCTGTACCAATATTTTTTCCACTTCACGCAATATGCGGTCTGTTTCTTCAAGCGAAGTTCCCGGTGGTGAATTATAATCGAATACGATACTGCCTTCATCCATCTCCGGCAGAAATCCTGTTTCAAGTTTTGGATAGATATAATAAATGGAGAAACCCAATGCCAATATGATCACTATACTAATAACAGGGCTTTTGATGATAAAGCCCACCCAGCGCTGGTTCTTAACGTTATGCGGTTTGATCTTTTTTACCGGCGCCCCAGGTTTGGGGTCTCTCGTAAATATTAAATAGATAACAGGTAAGATGATCCATGTAACAAAAAATGAACAGACCAATGTCAGTATCATCGTATCTGTCATCACTTTAAAATAAGCGCCTGCCACACCACTCATTAAAACGAAGGGAAGAAAAATAACGATCGTACTCAATGAAGAACCCACCATGGCAGGGAACAAATAATGAATGGCTTTCTGAACCAGTGTGGTACTGGGTTCGCCGGGATGTTCTTCATGCGTTCGGTGTATCTGCTCCACCACAACTATCGCATCATCAATGATCAATCCAATGGCTGCAGCTATTGCGCCCAGTGTCATGATGTTTAATGTTTGTCCCGTTGCATAGAGACAAATGATCGTCAATAATAAAATAACAGGTATTGTGATGAGTATTACTGAGCTTGCTTTTACAGAACGCAGAAAAATGATCGCAACAAATATGGCCAGAGCCAGACCGATCCACAAACTATCCGTTACACTTTTAATAGATTCTTTTACAAAATCAGCCTGTACATAAAAAGGCTGGATGGATACATCTTTTGGAATGATCTTTTTTAATTCTTCCAGTTTGGCAGACATCCGATCACTCAGATCAATAAGGTTCGCATTGGGTTGTTTGATCACTGCTAATAAAATACCTTCATGTCCATTGGCATTGATCTTTACATATTCCTTTGCTTCCTGTATCTGTACATCGGCAATATCTTTCAGCAGGATGATCCTCTTTCCATTATTGCTAAGTACAATATTTTGTAATTGATCTTTTGAAGTAACAGAAGCATCCGTCACCGTCAGGTAAAGAAGGCGGTAATCAGATAAGTAACCATTTGATTTGATAAAATTTGTTTGGCCCAATGCAGTATTAATAATATCAGGTGTAACACCCAGCGTATTCATCTTCTGTACATTCAGTACCAGCCAGTATTCTTTTTCTTTTCCGCCGATCACACGTATTTCCGACACACCCTGCACCTGCGATAGAAATGGCTTGATGGTGTACATCGCCAGTAATTTCATTTCAATGGGCGACCGTGTTTTGCTTTCCATTGAATAGCCTGTGATTGGAAGAATGGAAGGGTTCATTCTTTCAACAGTGATCTGTACATCCGTTGGCAATGTGTTGCGTATCTCGTTGATCTTTGATTCTATTCTTTGCTGGCTGATATCAATGTTCGCTTTCCAGTCCATGAATGCCGATATCTCGCAGGTACCGCGGCTGGTAGTGCTGCGTATCATTTTCAGGTCGGGCACTTGTTTTACTGCATTCTCCAGTTGCCTCGTTACGGTGATCATCATTTTCTTTACCGGCTGCTGGCCTGCATCTGCGATGATCTTTATTTTTGGAAAAGTGATCTCCGGAAATAATGATGCCTGCATTTTACTATAGGCAAACAATCCGCCCATAATGATGATGACAACCAATACACTCACCGGGCTTTTATATCTGGTAAAAAAATTCTGCATGAGATGGATTAATGTATGATGGTTATTTTGGCAGTATCTGGTAAACCATAATTCCCGGTAAGTAAAATTTTATCTTTGGGTGATAATGCCGGCGAAAGTATTTCCACCCGGTCTGCTGTTTCCAATCCTTTTGTCACAGGCATTTTCACTGCCGTAACGCTGTCTATCATTTTCATGATCCAGTAACCGCTTTGCACTTCATCTGTGAGTACTGCAGCTTTGGGTAATGATACCGTATTTGATTTTGATTTTTTTACCAGGCTCACTTTTGCGATCAGGTTTTCGGGTATCTGTTTGTCGGTATCCACTTTGATCATATAACTCTGTGTTTGTGATACCGCATCCACCGTTGGCATCGCCATTTCAACATGGCCGTTTAATATTGTTCCGTCGGGGAGTTTTAATTCCAGGTTACGGTTGCTTTCGAGGTAAGGTTTTAATTCGTAGGGAAGGTCAAGCAGGAATGCAAAACTTTTTGTATCCGTGATCACAGCCAGTTGTTCGCCATCTTGTACATAATCGCCGGCACGGTAAGCCAATGTTGAAATAAATCCTGTTCCCGGAGATTTAATGCGGATCACTCCATCAAAATGCAGCGAAGTATCCAGTGCATTAATTGTATTACCCAGGCTTTGCGATTCTTTTGTCCTGATCACAAACAGTTCCTGCCCTTTTGTTACATATTTATTCAATGCTGCATTCACCACCTGCAGATAACCATTGGCATTTGCCTTGACTGTTGTTTTTAAAATAAAGGTGGATACAGCATTCAGCTCTACTGTTTCACTCATCGCGCCACCAGATGGGGATGTAAGTGTAACGGGCGTGCCGCTTGCTACCGCTTCTTCTTTTTCTGCAGGCGTATCTTTCTTTTCCGGGGGCGCTGATTTGCAGGCACCTAAAATGCAAGCGAACAGGAAAGAAATGACCATTGTTTTGTTAACTCTCATATTTTTTATTTTCTATTCCAGTAATTGACCTGGTTGATGATCTGTAATTTATTGGTAGTGTTTTGGGTGATGATATTTTTTGCTGCAAGGTAGTTGCCGATCGCGAGGATATAGTCTGCCATACGCACATCGCCGGTTTCAAGCAGTTTTCTGTTGGCCTCTATCAGTGTTTCTGTATATTTTACCTGTGGTGTTGCCTGGTTGATGAGTTGTTGGGTTGATTGCAATTGCTGGAACAGTTGTGCAAGCTGCTGCTCATATTGTGTTTTAAAGAAATCGCGGTAGCCCTTTCGTGTTTGTTCATCAATGGCAATTTTATCATGCTGCATTTTTTTCTGCTTGCCATCATAAATAGGAACAACAATATTTACTCCGCCACTAAATCCAAAATTTTTATACGGTTGCTCAGCGAAAGAAGAAACATAACCACCATCTGCATACAAACTCACTTTGGGTTTGTAACTATATTCGATCTGTGCATGGCTGTTAAGCAGGGTCAGGCTATCTACCTGGAATTTTTTATAAAACACCGTGCTCTCTGCCTCGGGAAGGATAGATAGTTCAATTGCAGGTGCAGCAAGGGTTGAAGCGGCTGTATCTTTTACCCCGCAGAGATAGTTCAATGTAGAAAAATCATTTTGAAACTGGATCTTAATCTGGCTGATCAAAAGCCCTTGTTGTTGTATTGTTACCAGGAAACTTAAATAATCTGTTTGTCTGTAGATACCACCTTCTGCCAGTTTTTTTAAGATCGATTCTTCCTTTTGAAGAAGGTCGAGCATCTGCTTATTAAATTGATATTGTTGCCAGTCGCCATAGGTAGTGATGTATTGCGCCGTGATGGATTTTTTTAAATCCTGTTCTGATATTTTTCCTGAAATGCTCAACGATTCATTCAACAGGCGAATGGCTTCCTGCTGGTTATTGATATTTTCTTTGCTAACCAGTTTTTGTGAAACGGCTATCAGTTCACTGAAGTTGGCGCCATTGGTAATGGCATAATCATATCCCCATCCTTTATAAGAAGGCGCGTAGGAATTGGTGCTCACGCCATTTACCTGGGGTTTATATCCGGCAATGATCCGGAGACTGTCAACAAGATTCGACATCTGTTTGTTCTGGTATTCTTTCAGCAGGGGGCTGTTTTGTATGCCGGCACTGATATAACCATCCAATGTACGCTCCTGCGCCAAAGCAGTATAGCTGATGAATATCATCGAAAAGAAAAAAACAAAAGTTCTCATCACTGATCCCATTTATGATTTGAAATGAATATTAAAGATATGGCAGCCATCGCTGAATTGATAGCTGGATATAAAACCAGCTGCGTTACATATTTCTTTGATGATGGCCAGGCCCAGCCCTGTTCCTTCCTGGGGTTCATCACTTGCTTTATAGAACCGGCGGAAAACCTTTGTCGTATCTAAGGAACCACCAGATGCCGTATTGCTCACTACCAGGTTGTCTTTATTTAATTCAATGAGGATCTCGCCTGTTACTGGTGTATAACGGATGGCGTTGTTCAATAAATTATTGACCAGTATCTCTGCAAGGTGTTCATGAAAAAAGATAACCGGGCTCTCGCCTGTGATCGTTACCCTGAGTTGTTTTGATTCTATGAGGTGTTGTCTTTCTTCCAGCCTGTTCTCAAATATTTTTTTCAGGTTCACGGGTTCATTCAGCTGGAATTGCCTGTTCTCCAGTTTTGTCAGCAATAATAATGAGCGGTTCAGCATCGATAATTTTTGCGTAGCATCCTCGATGGCGAGTAACTGCTGCATGCTCTGTTGTTTGCCTTCTGTATCCTGCAATAGCACTTCCACTTTGGAACGGATGACCGCCAATGGCGTCTGCATTTCATGAGAAGCATTTTCCGTAAATGATTTCAATGCCTGGTAGTCATGATAAATATGTGCGGTCATCTGGTTGAGGCTGTCATTCAGTAAAGCAAGTTCGTCGATGGGCCCGCGGCTTAGTTGCAATGGCTCGCGTATAGAAGGATGATAATCTTTAATACTATCAATGGTTGTATAAAATGGCTGCCAGAGCCTGCTCACTAATTTCCTGTTGATGATATAATTGAATAAGAGTATCAATGCGATCATTCCAACAGTTACCAGAATAATAAATTGTAAGAGGTCTTCCGTTTCTGCTTCGGATTTATTGACGGCAATAATATAATACTGCGGTCCCACTTTTAATAAAAACACCAGTTGCCTCACCGATTCCTGTTCCTGTTCGCGCTGGTTATACGCAATGATGCTTTTAATATGAGGCTTACGAGGTATAGTATCCGTGGTGGGTGCTTCCGTTATCCATTGATGTCTTGTATTCTGTATTTCCGGAAGCTGGCCATGCTCCTGCACATATTCAACGATCTCCTGTTGCTCTGAACGCAATGTGTCGTTCAATTGTTTGATCAGTACATAATGCAGTACAAAATAAAAAGCAATGCTGCCAAGCACAAACACAACGATCGTTGCGCCAATATTCACGCGATTATACCTGGTGAATAATTTCATGATACCTGCATTTTATATCCTTCACCATAAATAGACCTGATCTGGTCTTCGCCACCTGCAGCAAGCATTTTTTTTCGCAGGTTTTTAATATGCGTATAAATAAAATCGTAATTGGCGGCAAGGTCCATATCATCTCCCCATAAATGCTGCGCGATGGCGTTTTTTGAAAGTATCCTGTTTTTGTTGACGGTTAAAAATAAAAGCAACTGGTATTCTTTCTGGGTGAGTTCGAGTTGTTGCCCATTAATAACAACGATCTTACCTTCTGTATCGATCTCCATATTTCCCAGCCTGATGGTTTGCTGCCCATGAAAACTTTTCCGCCGGATGATAGCAGATATGCGCACACTCAATTCTGATAAATGAAATGGTTTGGTCAGATAATCGTCAGCGCCGGATTGCAATCCGTGGATCTTATCTTCCAAGGCGCCTTTGGCTGAGATGATGATCACACCATCAGTTTTTCTGTTTTGTTTTAAGTGTTCCAGGAGTTGCAGTCCCGATCCATCAGGCAACATGATATCCAAAATGATACAATCATAATCATGCAGTTCCAGTTTTTCCATTGCTGCCCCATAAGTTGAGACCGATTCGCACAAGTATCCGGATGCAGACAGAAAATCTATCATGCTTTGGTTGAGTGATAATTCGTCTTCAATAATAAGCAGTTTCAATCCGGGTGATTTGCTTACAAAATAGCACTATAATTCTGTAGGAAAACTGAAAGGCCCGGCACAGGGC
>CAISDV010000049.1 GCA_903884185.1 uncultured Chitinophagaceae bacterium
TACTCTTTCGGCTGTTTGGCACCAGAGTTTTTTCTTAGGTCAATGCCCAGCTCTGACTTGGCCAGATCTACCATGGTCTCTAATGCAAAGTTGCGCATTTGCTCATACTCTAGTTTTTTCTTTAAAGCATCATTTTGTTTTTTGAGCAACTCAAAGTCTGCTTGTTCCTCTTTTGTCATCGGAGAATTAATTACTTCCTCTGCAAGTTCCGAAGAAAATTGCTTGATCCAACGGCTGACGTATTGATGATGAATATTATATTTTTGACCTAATTGGGTTGTGCTTAAGTCTCCATCAAGGTAATCCTTTACTACTCTTCGTTTAAGGGCAATATCATGTTTAGCTTGCCTGCCCTTTTGTCCTTTACGACCTTTAGACAATTGTGATTTTTCCATAATTTACACTTTTTAAGTGTAAACTTTTTTCAGGACGATACAGTATGATCTAAAATTAGCAAACGCTTAAATTTAGCTAATGGAAAAGTTGTAGCGTAAAACCTCGCAATAAAAAGACATTGGGCTGTTTGTTTAAAATTTATCCGGCTATAGAGGAAAAAAAAGGCACGGAAGCATGTAGCAACATATATTTGCAATATGAAACTGGAAGAAGCGATAAAATCTAACCGGTTTGCTGATGAAAAACATAAGGCGCTGATAAACCTGATGTACACCAGCTACTGGATGAAAACGCATCTGAGCACGGCCCTGAAGCAAAATGGACTGACGATAGAGCAGTTCAATGTGCTGCGTATACTGAAGGGTAAGTACCCTGAGCAGCTGTGTGTGAAAGACATTGGCACAAGGATGATAGAGAAAAGCTCGAATGTGCCAAGGATAGTGGACCGGCTGCTGGTGAAAAAACTGGTGAAGCGTGTTCCATCGACAGAGGATAAACGAGAAACGATGGTATCGCTGACTGAAAAGGGAATGAAGCACGTGGCGGAGGCAAATGATGTAGTGAATAGTGTACAGGATAACATAATAGGGCTGAGCGAGACAGACGCAGTGCTGCTGCATGAGCTGATGGAAAAAATGAGACGGGTGGATTGAGGCTGCTAGGTTGATAAGTTGATAAGTGATGAGTTGATAGGTGATAGGTTCCCGAGGACAATAGGTTGATAAGTGATAAGTTGATAGCTGATAGGTTGAGATCAGTGGTAAAATATTAAGAGGCGCGCCGGCATTGAGTTTGGCACGTTTGCTTTTGTGCAGGCGCAAATTTTTTTTGGTGGTTTAAAATTTTACTGCATACTTTTGCGGTTACAAAGGTTCCCGCTTCGGCGGGATGAAAAGGGAACCAGGTGTGAATCCTGGACATTACCCGATGCTGTTAGCTCCGCTAAAGCTTTTTTGCTTCCTGTTAGCCACTGTCCGCAAGGATGGGAAGGCCGCAAAAAAGTGGAGTAAGTCAGAAGACCTGCCTCTGTAACATATTCTTTCCGTTAGTACCGGGGAGAATGCTTATCGCTGCTTTCGGGATGAAAAGCGCAGATGAGATGAAGGCAGGGGTATCCCCGTTTTTTTCTGTATCTGATTTTGCCCAATTGCTGCA
>CAISDV010000050.1 GCA_903884185.1 uncultured Chitinophagaceae bacterium
ACTGGAATGTCCAAGCATTTTGGAAACAGTATAAAGCGACACGCCGTGTGTAAGGGCTAATGTGGCAAAAGTATGTCTACCGACATGCATGTGTATGTTTTTATTGAGTTCTGCTTTCTTTGCCCATTTTTTTAAGGCAACAAGTACGTTTCTTTTAGAACCGAGGTGAGCAAAAATCAAAGCACTATTTTTAAAGCGTGTAGTTAGCTGATATTTTTTTATGGCTTGTAAAAGCTCAAGTGCTTGTTTTGAAAGTGGCAGATAGTGTGTAATGGTATCATTTTGTTTTTTCTGCGAATAAGTTAAAGTTCCCTCTTTAATATCAGTCCACTCGAGTTTAAGTAGATCGCTTTCTCTTAATCCACAAAAGCAGCAGAAAAGAAAGTAATCTACAATATCTTTTCTTTTGATTGGGTTGTCTTTTAATTTCCTTAGTTCATCTAGCGTTAAATATTCAATCTTCTTTTGTTTTTTGGGTGGTATCTCACCGCCTTTTCCTCTTCTTAGAAAGTTGATAGGATTGCTAAGAATGATTTTATCTTTTACGGCGAGATTTAAAACAATGTTTAAGCGTGAAAGATATAATCTTATTGATCCATTACTTAATTCCTGTTCACGCAGATAATTAATGAAATCTTTTATGAATTCCTCATTAACTTGTTTAAAGGGAAGTGTCTGCCTTTTGTGAAAGGCTATAAGGTGTTGTTGTGCATGTGTATATGTTGAATGTGCCTTAAGGGCAGCTTGTTTTTTAAAATAGGCAATGAAATCTTGTTTGTTTACTTTAGGAATAAAACCGGCAGCACTTTCTTTTACAATAAGTAAACGTTTTGCTTGAATTGCTTGAGCCAGTTCCCAGCTATCTTTATCTTGTTTAAGAATGTTTTTATTTTCCGATTTAGTGTAATCTTTAGACACATAAAGTTTGAGATATTCTTTATAGCGTTGACCTTCGTTATATATATCTAAAAACAGCGAAAATCCTTTTTTTTCAATGGGTTTTGATCGAAGAGTTACGGATGCCATAATAGTAGTTATTAGGGTACAATTATGGGACAAAATTACATAAAAGGGACATAAAAAAATAAAAAATTGTTGAAATAAAATAGCTAATATTTTTTATAAATAGTTGATAAATAGCACTTTTAATTATCAATTGCTACTTATTATTATTTTATACGTACTTCACTTAAAAGTACGCAGTTCTCAATTTCGTATAAAATACCCATTCGAGAAAACAAAATTGGATAGCTTATATCCCTTCCCAATTAACAAAGAATATATCTTGTCGTTAAGACAATCATCAATAGAAAAATCATGCATGTCTATCACAACAAGATAGGGGGCATATTTGTCGAGATCAATAGAATTCAATACTTCAAAATCGTGACCTTCGGCATCAATACACAACAGGTCAATAGGCTTATCAAACTTAGCCAGGTGCTCATGTAATATAGAGTTCAGGGTCTTGGTTCTCATTGTCACCCGCTGGCTTTCGGGGAAATTCTTCTCCCCAAATAAATTGATATGCCCGGGATCAATGGTTGATAATTTATCCTTGTGCGAAACATTGAATACTACATCCTCTTCTTTATCTGATACCAGGTAATTCAAATTGATATCCTCTTTCCTGAATTTACTATACAGGGATATCAGCTTTTCATTGCCATCAATATTAATACCCCGCCAGCCACGCAGATAAAGCAGGTACGTGTTATTGTATTCTATGGGATGATTACACCCCACATCAATAAAAATACCCTTGGTCTTTTTTGCATTTTTTAAAATGATATCAATGATCAGGTCTTCTGAAAACTGCGACAGTGATACTTTCGCAAAGATCCCAAACAGCTTGAATGATGACCGAAGCAGGCGATAGTAAAAGGGGAGGACGATCCCTCTCAAAAAAACATTACTGTAGAAACCATACAATTTCCTGAACATGCCTATACACGTTTAAGTGGACTAATAATTTCATAGGATGTCCGGATAATAAAAGACCCAACCAAATATAATGGGAATAAAGTTAATATGTGGTAGTGGCTTTTAATCCCTCCATTCGATGATTTTACGCCAATAAAAAAACTTGGAATATAATTTGGCTAACCCGAATGAACCGATCTCCCCATAATCAGAAATGATCTTGATTTTGCTGTTGTAGCTAACTTCAGTTGTGGCAGTTTGGTCGTCTGTCCAATTGACCTCGAATTTGTCTGGTAATTTGTCAAATTGCAGGTATTTCAGCAATGAGATCAATTCATTAAATTCTTTAGCTGGCATGAATCCTTTGTAATTACCTTGCTCCTCAGTATACATGATGCCCTTATAGGCTATTGTCTGGTCCTTATTGATAGTCATTTCAAAGACAGGGCAGGTGCCAAAGCAACGGTTTGTTTTCAAAGTAATTTTTTCAAATGCAAAGTTGTAATAAGGTTCAGGGTTATACTCTATGAAACTATTGAATTTAAAAATTAAAGTATCGGTTTGTGTTATAGGCTTTACATCCTGATGGATAATAATCTTTCTTGGTAGAACTAGAGTATCAATTGAAATAAGTTCAACTGAGTATGAATTGAAATCTCCTTTATACAGGTTATAAACTGTATAATTATTTTTGCCATTGTTGAGGATCATAAATAAGTCGCGGTATCCGTATACGAGGAGATCCGTCAAGCCATTGTTGTCAATGTCAACTTTAAAAAATTTATTTCGTCCATATTTTGCTGTGTCGATCAATTTTGGATCCTCGTCCAATAACAGATGTTTTCTGAAGGATTTATCGATCTTTTTATTAATAAAATTATTGACATCTCGAATTGTCTGCAACTTGTCAATATCATTGCCCAAACAGGCGATACAGATAAAAAGAAGCGCTATAAGACAGAATGCCTTCATACTTAAAAATACATACCTTTTTTCACCTGTAAAGGCATATCAGTAATTAGACACTTACTTGTAAATGTCTCAGTATAGACAAAGCCATGAGGATGCTCTGATGAGGCTTAGACCACGCCGTGAAATACGGAGGATGAACGGAAGATAGGCGGAGGATGAAGGGAGGATGACTGGTAGAGAGAAATGATTCAATACTGCGTAAATGTCATGAAACGATCCTATTGGTATTCAAAATTACCTTGTTGTAATATACAAAAATTCCCGCCAATTATGACGGGAATGTAATTAATTATTGGATTGAAATTTTTTTAAAGATGCGATTGGATCTTTTTATCCAACACATGTTTAGGAACAGCACCGATCTGTTTGTCAACGATCTGCCCGCCTTTGATGAACAAAATGGCAGGAATGGATGTAATGCCATAATTCACGCTCACATTGGGATTCAGGTCAACATTTACCTTTCCAATATTTACTTTGCCGGCATATTCTTTCGACAATTCTTCGATAACCGGCCCGATGGCACGGCAAGGCCCACACCATTCAGCCCAAAAGTCAACCACAGTCAGCTTATCGCTGTCCAACACCGTAGTTTTAAAATTCGCATCTGTCAGTTCTAAAGCCATGATCTTATTTTTTAGTGTTTGTTTTTAATAAATGAAAGATGTCAAATATAATTCCAAACACAGGTTAATGCTGTTTTGACTTATCCACCCTTGTGCTAAATGACTTTTTAACATATATCTGCTATTGTTGTGGGCCATCATGCTTTTGTGGCGGTTGTACCGGAGGCTTTTGCGGGGACACTACCGGCTTGGGAGCAGGTGGATGAGGAGGATTTTGTTCCCGTTTTGGCGCCGGCATATGCTGTGGTGGCTGTGGTGCCGGTGTTTTTGGTATCATTGGTTGCACCGGCCTTGTTTCCGGAACACGTTGCTGTGGTGGTGGATTATTTGGTTGTACCGGCCTTGGTGTTGGCGTTACTGGCGTGTTTGCAGGCTGCTGCGGATTAACAGGCCTTTGCCTTGTCCTGTTATCACGTGGATTAACAGGTGCCGGAGTACCAGGTGTTGTTGTTGCAGGAGGCTTGCTGATTGGAAAACGCTCCATATTATCGCGCCTGTTATTTGGCGATGGGGTATTATTAGCGGGTGTTGCCGGATTTGTTTGTGGCCTTAGCCGAGTGGCAGGATCTGCAGGATTGGTAGCAGGGTTCATCCTGTTTCCCGGACGCGGATTATTGGGTGTAACAGCAGGGTTGACAGGGTTTGTACCTGGATTCACCCTGTTTACCGGATGCTGTGCATTTGCAGGTTGCGCAGGATTGGGCCGTTGTGGCCTCACTGCCGGGTTCACAATATGATTTTGCCTGATATTTTCTCTTGGCTGAATGGCTACAGGCCTTGTAGAACGTTCATCTGCATGAACTGAAGGACGATAAATTGAAACTGCACCATTGGCTACATGAGTGCTTCCGGGTGTATTGTTATTTACGATTCTGACAGGGTGAACAGTAGTATGATTAAACCTTCCCACTTCAGCAGGGGCCGGCCCCGGATGATAACTGACATTGCCACGAACAGGCGCTGCATTATTCACCCTGATAATATTAATATTTCTAACGATAGTAACATTGTTATTGACGATGATATGGTTGCGGAAATCATTTCCACCCATATATTGATGCGGGCAGCTTACCCAGTAACGGGCAGGCGGATTCCAGTTAAAACTTACACCAAATGAAACCCTTGGCCCTAGCGGAGCCCAGCAATAATTATCGCCTGAATTTCCCCAAACTACCCATGATGGAGCCCACTCATGGTCGGGTATCCAAAACCATCCCGATTCATCATCATATCCCCATCTTCCATAATGAAATGCGGCCCAGCCCCAGCGGTAACTGGAAGCCCATACCCATCCATCATCTGTATAAACCCAATGGCCGTGCGTGGCATAAGGCTTGAAACCCGCATCTACATTGGGCACCCATACATAACCGTAATCAGGATTGGAGATCCATGATCCATCAGGGCTTAACTGGTCATAAAAAGTTTGATAGGAAATACTTACGCCAACTTGTGCTTTGGATGCTACAGGATAAATACAATTTGAACCTGTAATAACCAGCGCGAGAAGAAGGGTTCGAAGGATAATTGTTTTCATATTGAGAGGTTTGATATATCCATAAGGGCAATTACCATACCAATATATCCATAATTCAATCAACTATCCTATCCGCTGAATATCAATAAAATACCGAAGTTATATTTGTTTTTCAATAGGAACACATTAACCAACCAGCCCAACATTCACGTCAACATCCGGGTTGTTCCATAAAAATTCTGCCATCTCCTCATTCATCTGGAAACCTTTTTCAAAACTGTATAAACTTACTTTCAGGTTCTCAACCGGCTCAATAATATTAAATCTAAGGGAAGATTTACCAGGGTTCTGTTTGATATTTTTTTCTATGAAATCTACAAACACCTTGTTGACAGCCTCGGGGTGTAAATTGAGTTCTATATTTTTTGTCAATGTTTTCTTGGCAGTTTCCAGGAGCGACATGCTACTTACTTTAAATTCATACTCCTCGGCACGGTTATATCGCTGGCGGAAAAATCCATGTATCAGTACATTCTGCCCTTTTTCCAGGTAATGCTGGTAACGCACATAATCCTCGCTCCATAAAATAAAATCGGTCTTGCCACTAAAATCTTCAATCACAAAAGAACCAAAATTCTTTCCGGTTTTTGTTACGCGGTGCTGCACATCGGTCACCAATCCCGCCACCCTGAAATTCCTTCCTGCATTACCCATGGCGAGTGTAGTAGAATCTTTGAATTCATTAAAATCACTCAACTGCATAATAGCATAATGCCTTAGTTCAAACTTGAAATGATCAAGCGGGTGGCCGCTCATGAACATACCTGTAACATCTTTTTCATGATCCAGAAGCTCAGTAAGTGACCATGGCTCGCAGGGAGATATTTTTGGGGGTTGCAGATCCATCACTTGTGGCAGATCACCAAATAAAGTATTCGTGGTGCCGGTTGTAAGCGTTTGCTGAGCCTGTCCAAAACCAATGATCTTTTCAAGCCCTGTGCTGCGGTCGCCTTCACCCAAATGAAAATACTGCGCCCTGTGTAATAATGGGAAACAATCAAATGCGCCGCTATAAGCAAGGCTTTCCAAAGATTTCTTATTAGCGGCTTTTTGGTTCACACGTTTGATAAAATCAAAAATATCTTTGAACGCGCCGTTTTTTCTTTCTTCAATGATGCATTCAATAGCATTATCTCCCACACCTTTTAATCCACCCAAACCAAAACGGATCTCGCCATTAGCATTCACAGCAAAGCCTTTGAGCGACTCATTGATATCGGGGCCCAATACTTTTACACCCATCCGTTTGCACTCTTCCATATAGAAAGTGATCTTTTCAATACTGCCTGCATGGTTGAGTACGGCCGACATGTATTCACCGGGATAACGCGCTTTTAAATAAGCAGTCTGGTACGCAACAAATGCATAGCATGTGGAATGTGATTTATTAAATGCGTATTGCGCAAATGATTCCCAATCGGTCCATATTTTTTCCAAAGATTCAGCCGGATGATTTTTTGCAGTGGCGCCTTCAATGAATTGCTTCTTCATTTTATCCAGCACACTCTTCTGTTTTTTACCCATCGCTTTGCGCAACACATCTGCATCACTTTTGCTGAAGCCCGCGAGGCTCTGGCTTAACAACATTACCTGTTCCTGATAAACAGTGATGCCATAGGTTTCTTCCAGGTACTCTTTCATTTCAGGAATATCGTATGCTACCTGGTCTCTTCCGTTTTTTCGTGCGATATAGCTGGGGATATAAGCCATCGGACCCGGCCGGTACAAGGCATTCATGGCAATAAGGTCATCAAATTTATCAGGCTTTAATTCTCGCAAATATTTTTGCATACCCGGGCTTTCAAACTGGAAAGTGCCATTTGTTTCACCACGCTGGTAGAGATGAAATGTTTTTTCATCGTTCAATGGAATAGTGTCGAGATCTATCGTAATGCCATGATTTTGTTTGATGAGTTCCAGCGCAGTTTTAAGAATGGACAATGTTTTCAATCCAAGAAAGTCCATCTTGATAACACCTGCATCCTCAATAATATTCCCTTCGATCTGGGTTACCCACAGATCAGAATCTTTTGAAGTAGCAACAGGGATAAGGTCCGTAAGATCAGTGGGCGCAATGATAATTCCTGCGGCATGAATACCTGTATTGCGAACACTTCCTTCCAAACGCTCAGCTTCCTTAAGTACTTGCGCGCGAATATCTGTGCCCTTGTATATTTCACGGAGTTTTTTAATATTCTCAATATCATCGGGAGCATAGCCTTCCCTTTCTTCCAATGATTTTTCTCCTTCTTTGATCGTGATTGGAGCTTTCAGTACACGCCGCAATTCAGTACCCGGCCTGTCTGGAACCATCTTTGCCAATGCATTTGCTTCGGGCAGTGGGAGGTCCATCACGCGCGCCACATCTTTGATACTCATTTTCGCCGCCATCGTGCCATAGGTAATGATCTGCGCCACTTGTGCTTTACCATATTTAGCAACAACATAATCGATCACTTTCTGCCTTCCTTCATCATCAAAATCCGTATCAATATCGGGCATTGACTTCCTTCCCGGATTCAGGAATCTTTCAAAAAGTAAATTGTATTTAATGGGGTCGATATTGGTGATGCCAATGCAGTAAGCCACTACACTTCCTGCGGCAGAGCCACGTCCCGGGCCTACAAATACATTCATTTCCCTTCCTGCTTTAATAAAATCGCCCACGATCAGGAAGTACCCCGCAAAGCCCATTGTTTTAATGGTGAAGAGCTCAAAATCTATTCGCTCCATTAACTCCTGCGAAATATCATTGTATCTTTTTTTCGCACCTGTCATTGTGATGTCTTTCAGGTATTCCCATTGGTTTAGGGTATCATCCGCATGTATTTTGAATTCTTTTGGTACAGGGAAAGCGGGGAGGAGGATATCTTTTTTAAGATTGAGTATCTCTACTTTATCAACGATCGCATTTGTATTATCGATCGATTCAGGAATATCACTAAACAATTCCTGCATTTCGGCAGTTGTCTTGAAGTAGAACTGGTCGTTCGGAAATTTAAAACGGCGGTTCTTTACATGCACATCATCATTTACAAAATCGTCATAACCCGGGGTGGATTGTTTTTCACCCGTATTGATGCAAAGCAGGATATCATGCGCATTGTAATCATCGCGTTCGGTATAATGACT
The DNA here is from genome assembly GCA_903884185.1 of uncultured Chitinophagaceae bacterium. Classification (GTDB taxonomy): domain Bacteria; phylum Bacteroidota; class Bacteroidia; order Chitinophagales; family Chitinophagaceae; genus CAISDV01. The sequence continues at coordinate 8,191 of CAISDV010000050.1, forward strand.
ATCGTTGGTAGCAATCACCGGCACATTATGTTTCGCAGCGAATTTTAAAAGGGTATTGTTGATTTTTTCCTGCTCTTTGATATTGTGGCGCTGTATCTCGATATAATAATCATCTCCAAAAAGGTCCAGCCACCATTTAAATTCCTGTTCTGCTTTTTCTTCACTCTCGCGCAGGATCGTTTGTGGCACATAGGCGCCAATACAGCAGGTGGTAGCGATCAACCCTTCGTGGTATTTTTCAATCAGTTCTTTATCAATACGCGGATACTTACTGTAATGCCCTTCTATAAAACCAAGTGAAGTGAGTTTGATCAGATTTTTATAACCGGTCGCATTTTTCGCGAGCAATACCTGGTGAAAGCGTTCATCTTTCACATCTTTTGTAAAAGCCTTGGCATGCCTATCCTTCACCACATAAAATTCACAACCGATAATGGGTTTTACAACCGGTTCCAGGATATCTTTTCCATTGGCATCTTTGCCTACCACTTTGGTATTTTTCCATGCCTGGCTTACAAATTCAAATGCGCCAAACATATTGCCATGATCGGTGATGGCAAGTGCGGGCATATTGTCTTTCTGTGCTTTTTTATACAGGCTGTCGATCGCAGCTGCGCCATCGAGAAGTGAATATTGGGTATGAACGTGTAAATGGGAGAATTTCATTGCCTGGAATTGGGCGTTTGCTGATACACCACCCAACCTGCAAATATCGTTGCCTGTACTGGCAAAAAGGGGATTGATTTTCCACAATGTTCAGATAAAGTTTATCCACATTGGCAGACAAGCAGTCGAATTCGGGAAAAGTTTTGCAGACTATCAAATGCAGTAAGCCGGGATGGTTATTTTGCGGAAGCAATGAAACGGTATCTCTGGTTTTCATCAATCCTGGGCCTTGCTTTATTAACAGGCTGTAATTCGTTGAAAAAATTACCTTCAACGGATACTTCTATTGCCCGTGCCCCTGCTAAAAAACCGGTTTCCAAAGAAGTAAAATTTATTGATGGTATTGAGGTTGCCCCCGGAGATGCTGTCAGCTCAAACCATAAAACAATTGCCACAAAGCGGAAAGAAGAAAGTGCCCGCAAAGAACCGGCCACAGCGACGATCCATAAAGATGATGCCGGGCTGAAAGAAGTGCATGTAGAAAAAGCCGACTGGCTGCAATTGAAATATGCTGTGATGATGGATGCACCTGTGGAAGAACTTACGAATGTTTCTTTACTGCAAAAGATAGAAGAATGGTGGGGTACAAAATACTGCCTGGGTGGAAAAACCAAAAACTGCATTGATTGCTCTGCTTTTACACAGACCTTAATGAAAGATGTCTATGATATAACCTTGCCCCGCACTGCTTCTGAACAATATAAAATGAGTGAGAAGGTGGATGTTGATGATATGAAAGAAGGCGACCTTGTTTTTTTTCGTACAAGCGGTAAATCAATTTCTCATGTTGGAATCTATATCACTAACAATAAATTCGTGAATGCTTCTACCAGCGGGGGAGTTACTATTAGTGACCTGAATGATTATTACTGGAAGCCTAGGTTCAAAGGCGCCGGAAGGGTATTGAAGGGTTGATCTGCTTATTTTCTTTTGTTTCTCCAGCTATGATATAATTGCATTGCATCAGGCGTAAGCTCTAAATAAAATACTCCACCCAGCATGATCGCAGAGAAAACGGCGCTGCGAAGAATGATCCCTGTCCATCCATCCATTCCATCAAACAGAAAATAGCAAACAAAATATCCTCCAAAAGCGAGGAGCAATGAATACAATGTCTTCAGGTTAAAAGGCTGCATGTTGAATTTTCTTCGCAGGAATTCAAAACGTACATAATTATAAGCCGTGTAAGCAGTAAGTTCTGCAAATGCAGAGCCGATGATACCATAATTTTTTATGAGGTAATAGGTGAGGGGCAACCGTAATACGATCAGGATCAGCTGGCTGAAAAATTCAAAACGCCATAACATCGAAGTGCCTATTACGAGGCCATTTACACCGGTACCTGCATCAATGATCCTTGCAAAACTTAATACCAGTATCACGCCCAGTCCCGCCTCAAATTCTTTTTGTAAATGTAAAACATGCATACCATGTGCCGCATTCAACCAAACGTTTCCAAAAATGATCAGGCCCAATAATAAAAGGTTGATACTTGATCGATGGTAGATGCGGTTGATCTCTTTCAGGTCCTTATCCTTCCACGCTTTGGAAAGTACGCCCGCAGAAATGGATTGAATACTTCTTTGCGGCACTTGTATGATATTAGCGGCATACTGCGCAAGGCCAAATACGCCTACTGCAGCCAGCCCCTGGAAACCTGCAATGATGATCCCGTCTACTGTTGCAGCGAGGGTGGCGATGACGACACCACCAAAAACAAACGACTGCATGGTAATTATTTTCTTCCAGAATTTTCTTGTAACACGGCTGACTTTAATAGTAAAATGCAGTTCATTTACCCTGTACAGGTAGATGAGAAGGAAAATAAAAATAATAGAGTATAAAAGAGAAAAGAGTTCTATGAATTGCTTGAAATTGATCCATTTAAAGTAAAAAAGCATGATAAAAACGGTAGTGAACAGGCGCAGTACAGTTTCTTTAAGAAAATTGGATTGTACTGTTTTATGCACGGCCCAGCAAAAACCTTCCAACACTGAGAATAAAAGCATTCCCAGTGCAAACGGGAACATCAGGTAATAATATTGAACGATCAGTGGCGAAGTGCGGGTATACTTTCGGATCACCAAAGGCTCAAAGTACCAGCCGGCAAGTGCAACCAATACAAAACCTATCAATGCAGTTACCATAGCCCAGGTAACCAGGTCTATCTTATGTTTGGGCAGGTTGTCTTTGTAGTAAGGATAAAATTTATAGATGACCGGAATTATACCCAGGCTGGCGAAGGTGAACATGACCTGGCCGAAATCGAAAAACACTCTTGTCAGGCCATACTCAGCAGTTGTGAACATCCCATTCTTCGCATAGAAATAAGTATTTATGGCGCCGATAATAAAACCGATATACACCAATGCGCTTGAAATGATGGTCTGCTTGCGTATACTGCTCATGCAATCGTTCTTGCGTGTAAATTAGGGTTTCACGGCTAATGGCTTGGTTTTGATGTAATACAATCTTTCAATGGCTTTTGGTGTCCAACCTTCCAGCTCTTCTTTCTTAATGGATATTGTCTGCCACTGTGTAGTAGGGACTATTTTTTTAGATGAGGATAGAAGTGCCAATGGCAGGTTGAATCCATCTATGCAGTTCACCCAATGATAGGTAACGGAAGATTTGGCACTGTCTACATAATATTCTAGTTGCGGAATTTGAATGGTACGCAGATATTGGTCGAATACTTTTCCATAATCAAAGCCAGACTGTTTGCTGATAAATTCTTCTACCTGTTGCGTGGTAACTGTCTGGTGATAGAAAGTTTTATTCAATCCTCTCAATGCCTGCCTGAATTTTTCATCATCATTCATTGAATGACGAATCGTGTGTAGCAGGTTCGCGCCTTTATAATACATATCATTGCTGCCTTCCTTGTTCACACCATAAGGTCCAATGATAGCCGACCTGTTTCCAATGCTTCTGCGGATGCCCACATTATAATC